>JAIFKL010000159.1 GCA_020049595.1 Desulfobacteraceae bacterium | reverse complement strand
ATCATTTAGTTGTTGATATAATATTTAACAGCTACATTAAAGCTACTTTTAAATTTAGTCAAGAAAAAATATTCTGATTTTGATATTTGTTGGAAAACTGATTGTAATTTATATAAAATTATATCAGACCAATTTTGATTCGCCCTCTGTTCTGATTCCGCTTTATGTTTATGCCGCTTTTTGTATTTCTGCCATTGCGAGCGGGTACTGTCATTCGGAGCGGCTCTGCGTCATTTTAAGTTGTTATATGTCATTCTGAGCGGAGCGAAGAATCCCGCATGGAAAGGTGAGATTCTTCACTGCGCTCAGAATGACATAAAAAGTCAGAAAAAGATCAAAATGACATTCTGCTGACGCTTGTCTGAGCGGCTGCCGAATTTTAAATCCCTATCTGCTTAATCATATTGACTTATAATATTTAACAGGATATAAAGCAATGAATATTTGATCTTGCGGCTGCCGAATTTTAAATCCCTATCTGCTTAATCATATTGACTTATAATATTTAACAGGATATAAAGCAATGAATATTTGATCTTTCCCGAACAAACAGCAACATGAGGCGATATGGACGAACTGCAAAGCATTCCCGGCGTAGGAAAGCGCATTGCCGAAGATTTGAGGGACATGGGCATTTTTCGTGTCAGTGACCTGAAAGGCAGAAATCCCGAACAGATGTATGATGAATTTTGCGCTTTGAGAAAACAGCGCATAGACCGCTGTATGCTTTATGTTTTCCGATGCGCGGTTTATTACGCCGAGAATGCCTCGCATGAACCCGAACTTTTAAAATGGTGGAATTGGAAAGACAATAAAGAGGTGAGACAATGATGAAAAACATCAAAATATTCATGGTCAGTATTTTCATTCTGCTGGCAGCCGCAAATGTGAAAGCGCAGCAGTCGCTTAAATTAGCCTGCGACGAGTGGGCACCGTATCAGATTGTCGAAAATAATGAGGTGAGCGGATTTTCCACAGAGATTGTCCGGGCAGTTTTAAAAAACATGGGAATCTCAGTCAGTTCCGTCAAGGCTTATCCTTGGGAGCGCGCTTTGATGATGATAAAAAAGGGCTATGCCGACGCGCTGTTTTCCGCCAACTTCTCTGAGGAAAGAAGCGCTTTTGCCTATTATCCGAAAGAGGCAATTATTGAAAGCCCCTGGGTGATGTGGATACGGGAAAAAAGCGGCTTGAAATTCGATTCATACAATGACTTGAAAGGGAAAAAAATCGGGCTTGTCAGAGGATACAGCTATACACCTGAATTTTGGGCATTTATGAAGAGCAACAAAGACGCTGAAGAAGCGACTTATGATGAAAGCAATTTCAGAAAACTCAGTGCGGGACGGATTGATTATGCTGTTGCGGAACTGGGAAACGGCTATTATCTCATTCAAAAAATGAAGCTGACAGGCATTGCGCCGCTGAAAGAAAACCCCATTAAATCTGACGGATTATACATCATTTTCAGCAAAAATAACGTGAGTAAACACTTTGTTGAAAAATTTTCTGAGGAATTGAAGACATTCAAAAAGAGTGATGGGTATCAAAAGCTGTATCGTCAATATGTTATTACGAAATAACTTATAGTGAAGGGTAAGCATTTCATGCCCATCCTGCTGCTACGCTCTGCGTAGAACGAGTTTCCAACTCGTTTTAACCTTGGTAATAAAAATCACCGATGGGGCAGAAAGAAGCCCCGAGTTACGAGGCAGAGCCTTGTAACGAGAAGGAAAAAACAAAAAACGAGTTGGAAACTCGTTCTACGCGAAGCATGGAAACGAGAAAAACATAATCCTCTTTTTTTTCGTGCTTTTCGCCTCTTTCGCGCTTTCGCGGTTCAACATTTGCTATGAAAAACTTCAGACTTTTTACAGGAAACCGATTGGAAATTCTGGCGGAAAGGCTTGCGGAACTCTTGCAGACGCCGCTTCCGTCTCCCTTGCAGCGGGAAATCATTGTGGTGCAGAGTCTGGGAATGAAACGCTGGGTATCTATGGAACTTGCCCGGCGTCTCGGCATCTGTGCGAACATCCGTTTTCTTTTTCCCAATGATTTTATCTATGAGATGTTTCAGAAAGTCATACCGGAAGTTCCCGAAACATCGCCTTATGCTCCCAAAATTATGACTTGGAAGATCATGAAATATCTTCCCGAATGTCTCAAAAATCCGGAATTTGAAATACTCGGAAAATATCTGAAAGGGAATGAGGAAAGTCTCAAACGCTTTCAACTCTCTGAACGCATTGCCAATATTTATGACCAATATCTCACTTTCCGACCTGAAATGATCTTAAACTGGGAAAAAGGAAAGGAAAATGATAACTGGCAGGCTATTCTCTGGCGCAAACTTGTCAAAGAAACCGAGGTCCCGCATCGCGCCGCGCTCGCAAAATCTTTCCATGAAAAAGACTTCTCAATTCTCAATTCTCAATTCTCAATTCCTCGCGTTTCCGTTTTCGGCATATCCGCGCTGCCCCGCTTCCACATACAGATATTTGCGGACATATCAGCCTTCAGCGAAGTGAATCTTTTTCTCATGAATCCCTGCGAGGCATATTGGAGCGATATTCTTTCAAACCGTGAGATAAAACGGGCAAGCGCCAAAGCTGGCGCAGAGCAGATTGACACGGAATATCTTCATCTCGAACAGGGAAACAGCCTTTTGGCATCCATGGGAATGCTGGGCAGAGATTTTTTTAAAATTATTCAGGAGATTGAAGTTCTCGAAGAGGAGTCATTTTTTGATGATCCGGGAGAAGACAGTCTGCTTTTCTGTCTCCAGTCCGACATCATGAATCTGAGGGAACGGGGAAATGACTCATGCCCGAAAACTGAGATTTCGAAACAGGACGCATCGCTTCAGATTCACTCCTGCCACAGCCCCATGCGGGAAGTCGAAGTCCTGCATGACAGACTGCTGAAAATGTTTGAAGAAGATTCGAGTCTGACGCCGCGAGATATTCTGGTGATGACGCCGGATATAGAAGCCTATTCGCCTTATATTCAGGCGGTGTTTGACCTGCCCCAAAATGACTCCCGCCGGATTCCTTTCAGCATTGCAGACCGCAGCCTCCGGGTGGAAAACCGTCTCATTGACACTTTTCTCCTGATACTCGATCTGCGTGTGAGCCGCTTCGGCGCGGGGCAGGTCATATCCATCCTTGAAACCCCGTCCGTGCGTCAGAAAATTACTCTTTCGGATGCCGATCTTGAGCGAATCAGAACATGGATAAAAGAAACGGGCATTCGCTGGGGAATTGACTCACAGAACCGGAAAAATCTCGGTTTGCCCGGATTGGCGGAAAATACATGGAAAGCCGGATTGGACAGGCTTCTGCTGGGCTATGCCATGCCCGAACATGAGGAAAAGTTATTTGAAGATATACTCCCATATAGCGGCATTGAAGGAAACGAGGCATTGATACTCGGCAGGTTGCTTGACTTCACAGACCGGCTTTTTTCTCATGTGCAAACCTCGCTCGGACAGGCTCACACGCTCACAGAATGGTCTGATACGCTGAAAAAACTTTTAGATGATCTTTTCGAGCCGGATGAAAATTCGGAAGACGCCGCACAGAACATCCGAGATAAACTCAATGAATTTGAAGAAATACAGCATGTTTCAGGCTTTGACGAGAAAACAGAGATCAGCGTCATTGCCGCGTATCTGAAGTATCACTTCAAAAAAGAGCCGTCTCCTTTCGGCTTTATTACCGGGGGCGTCACGTTTTGCGCCATGCTTCCCATGCGGAGCATTCCTTTCAAAGTCATCGCTCTTTTGGGCATGAATTCAGATGTCTATCCGAGGCAGTCCAGACCCTTGGGCTTTGATCTCATGGCAAAATCTCCGAAACTGGGGGACCCCTCCCGCCGAAACGACGACCGTTATCTTTTTCTCGAATCACTCCTCTCGGCGCGTAAGACATTTTATATCAGTTATGTGGGGCAAAGCATCAAGGATAACAGCACGATCCAGCCGTCAGTGTTAGTCAGCGAGCTTTCGGACTGCATTGAAAAAGGCTTTGAGATTCCCAAAAAGCATATCATAGACGACTACATTGTTACAAAGCATCGGCTTCAGGCTTTCAGCCCGGAATATTTCAAAAAGGGGCGAGGGGTAAGGGGTAAGAGGCAAGGGGGGCGGCTTTTCAGCTATTCCAAAGAAAATCTCGAGGCTGCCCGATGTCTTTTGAAATCTCGTACTGCACCGGCAGCCTTTATTTCAGCATCGCTTTCAGAGCCTGAAGAAGAGTTGAAAACAGTGCAATTAGGAGAACTATGTCAGTTTTTCAGTCATCCGGCAAGATTTTTGCTGAAAAAACGGCTCGGTATCTATCTGGAAGAAGACAATGCCCTTCTTGAAGAAAAAGAATTGTTTAACCTTGAAGGCTTGGACAAATATTTCTTCAATGAAAATCTTGTGGAAAAAGGCATTGAAGACCGGGATATCAGAGAATTTTTTGCGCTGAAAAAAGCGGCAGGACAGCTTCCTCACGGAACCGTCGGCATCTGCGTTTATCAACAGCTTTGTCAGGAAGTTGAGGGCTTTGTAAAAAAGCTGAAACCGTATATCCGGCATAAGCCCATGAAGGCTTTGGAAGCAAATCTTTCTTTAAACGGATTTAAGCTGACCGGCAGAATCGAAAACATTTATCCTGAAAAGCTGGTTCGCTTCCGCTGTGCAAAAGTAAAGCCCAAAGACCGCCTGAAAACATGGATTCATCATCTTGCGCTGAATGTGCTCCGAGCAGAAGGTTATCCCCGAAGCAGCCTGTTTGCAGGCTCTGATGCAATGACTGAATATATGCCTCAGGAAAATGCGGGAAATATTTTGGAGAAGCTGCTGAATTTTTATTGGGAGGGTTTGAGAAAACCTCTTCATTTTTTTCCTAAAAGCTCGTATGCCTATGCCGCAGAACTTAATAAAAAATCTCCCGAAGATGCACTCAAGTCAGCCCGGGAGAAATGGGAAGGAAATGGCTACAAGGACGGAGGTAAAGGCGAAAGCGAAGATAGTTATTTTCAGCTTTGTTTCGGAAAACAGAATCCGCTCGATGCGGAATTTCGACATATCTCTGCGGAGGTCTTTGAGCCGCTCCTGACGGGGCAAAAAAAGTAGCAGGCAGAATTTCATGCCCATCCTACTTCGCTGTGTTTTATCTCATTCGTGGCAAAATTTTCAGCCACGAATTTTTGGTAGTGGTGTAGAAGCAGGTGATTGGGAGGTGTCATTGTTTCGACAGGTTCAGCAACCTTCTGAGCGCAGAGGCAGTATCTCTCATTTCGAGAAATTTTATGTCATTTCGAGTTATTTTATGTCATTTCGAGCGGAGCGAGAAATCTTTTCGTTCATAACCCTAAGAATTCTCCTCACTCCGTTCATTGAAATGACAGTTTCAGAATACTTGCAGACGGAATTTACAACGACAGGCTTGCCGTATGGGCGGACTGAGCGGTTTTATTGTTTTTAAACACCTTACAGGGCGGGCATTTCATGTCCGCCATGCATACCGGCAGTGATTCGGAACTTGAGATTTGACAACCCTTCATTTGTCAGGATGATAAAAGTTGTCAAATCCATGCTGCTATTATCCTAAAGAGCCTGCCAGACGTTTCAATGTTTTCGTACTGATATTTTTTCCGGTCTTTTGTGCTAATTTTTCTGCCACCGTTCGGAAAGATTGCGGATGTTCTCCGATCAGTTTTTTTGCAATCTCTTTTTCCTGCTCCGTGAGTTTTGCGGGTCTTCCGCTCCGAGGTTTGTCCGGCAAGCCCGTAAAGCGGGACTGCTCCCACGAGTCAAGCCATGAAGATACTGTTCTCCGGTTGACCTCCAGAATGTCGGATATTTCATTGATGGCAAAATCTTTTGAACTGAGAAGGATAGAATGGGCACGGCTTCTCATTCGGGAGGAAACATCGTTTTTCATAATATCTTTTAATGTTTCGATTTCATCTTCGCTGAGGGGGGATACATATTTCATAGACAAAAATATCCTTTCGATTTTAAATTTTTTTCAAACCTCCCATGTTTACATAAATATTGTACCTGTTTTTCAACTTGTCAATCATATAAAAACTTTTGTCCCTGAATTTTGTTTTATGCAGATTGCGGAAAAAATAAGAGATATATCTTCTATCTTGAATAAAAAGACAATGTTTTTCAATAGATAATAATAATGTTGCCAATAAAGAGCGACTCATGTTAAAATGTATCTCATTATTTGGAATTATGGAAAAACAGCGCATTTGTTTTCAGGCGTATTTTTTCTCGTTACAAAACCCGGCTCTGTAACCGGCAGTAGGACTGGCATGAAATGCCCGCCATAGAAAAGTAATATCAATATCAATTTGTTAAGGTCAAAATGGATATTCAGCGATCTTTTGAAATCCTTGAGATTAAAATGGGCGCATCGTTAGATGATGTGAAAAAAGCTCGTAATGATTTAATTTTTGTCTGGCATCCGGACCGTTTTTCATCCAAAAATCCCCGCCTGAAACAGAAGGCTGAGGAAAAATTGAAGGAAATTAACGCTGCTTATGAAAGCGTGGTGTCTTTCCTGTCCGCAGGATATGATTTCCGAAATACGGAAAAATGGGATACCGGCGGACAAACAGCCGCACAGCAGCCTTATACCGAGGATTATGAAGACGCTGAAGCCTGTTTCAGACGGGGCATTGTACTGGGAGAAGCAGAAGATCATCATCAGGCAATCAAATGTTTTACGCAGGCTATCCGCCTCAAGCCGGATGATCCGAATGCCTACTACAATCGGGGCATTGCTTACAACAAAATCGGCAGCTATAAGCGGTCAATAAAGGATTTTACCGAAACAATCCGGCTGGATGCGAATTATTCCATCGCCTATATTTATCGGGGTTATATTTATGCGGAATTGGACTGCTTTGATCTCGCGTGCGAAGATTTTCACAAAGCATATGAACTCGGAAACAGTGTCGGAATCGAATGGGCAAAGCGGAGGGGCATCTGTCTTTGAAAGCCGCTGTGCGGAAAAAGCCGATACCCTTTTTTCCGATTTTTTCCGAAAGGTTAAACGAAATTTTATAGAAAACAGGGAGGGATTATCGGCCTCTTCTTTGCTGAGATATGCCGAATCGTGGAACGGCGATGATCTTGAGCAATGTCTTACTACCGGGTCAGTGCAATCAGAATAATCAGACGAATCAGCGGTTCAGACAGTTGAATGAAGGTATGCCGCCGGTCTGCCCTTACAGTCTATGTATTTTCATTATCATCTTCTGATTCGCTGTCATCCGGCATCTGCCCGAAATCATCTTCTGTCAGAAGATCGTCTGTAACGTCTGTAACGTCTGTTTCTTCTTCCGGCAAATCATCTCCGGAGTGCGGAAACGAAATTTTTGCTTCTTCTGAAATATCAGCAGATTCAGCATCTTTCAGCGTTGCTTCAATCAGATCATCGGAAACAGCCGTTTCAGATACTGCTCCGTCTTTTCCTTCAGCCTGTTCGCCAGTTTCTGTTTTATTTTCAGCAAGCCCGCTCAACAGCATCTGCGCCTTGTTTTCAAACGATGTGTTGCCAAGCTCAATGATTTCTTTCAAACTCGGAAGGTCTTTTAAATCTTTCAGATCAAAGACTTCGAGAAATTGCTTTGTAGTGCCGTAAATCAGGGGACGGCCCGGAATTTCTTTTCTGCCCAGAATGCGGATCAGTTTCCGCTCCATCAGATTATGCAGAACGCCTCCGGAATCAACGCCCCGCAAATATTCAACATCACTGCGGATAATGGGCTGTTTGTAAGCAATGATTGCAAGCGTTTCCAGCGCCGCCTTGCTGAGACGGGCAGGGTTGGGCTTGAGCAGGCGTTTCACCCATTCATTGTATTCGGGGCGCGTGCAGAACTGCCAGCCTCCGGCAGCTTCCCGCAAAAAAAAACCGCCTTTCCGGACTTCATGCTCATCTGCAATAACTTCAAGCAGTTCCCGTATTTCCCTTATGTCCGCAGAAGGAATGATTTTTTTGATGCGGTCGAGGCTAAGGGGCGCGTCGGAAACAAAGAGCAAGCTTTCAATGATGTTTTTAAGGTCGTCTATCATAAATAAAACAGGCGGATAACGCCTGTCTGAACATGCTGGGTGATTTCAATCAGGCAGAGTTTTGCCATTTCCAATATGGCAAGAAAAGTGACCACCACTTCGCTTTTATCCATATAAGACGAAAACAGTTCGTCAAACGCGGCCGAACCCTGCTTTTCAAGCAGGTCAACGATTTGAGACATTTTGTCTTTTATGGAAATTCTTTCGCTTGTAAATTCCACTTTGTGATCTTCGGGAATCTTTTCAAGCACTTTCTGAAATGCCTGAATCAGTTCAAACAAATCCGCTTTTATCAGCTCATCTTCCCGATTTTGCTGAAATTCTTCCTTTGATGGATTTCTGAGAAAAATATCTTCTCCCAGAAAGGGCCTTTGGGCAAGCTGTCCTGCCGCAGATTTCATTTGCAGATATTCTGCAAGGGGTCTGGCAATCTCCATGCGGGGGTCGTCGCTTTCGCCGTCATCATCCTTATGCGCGGGCAGCAGCATTTTGGATTTGATATGCGTCAGCGTGGCAGCCATGAGGATGAAATCCCCTGCAAAATCAATATTCATCGCCTTCATCCATTCCACATAAGCGAGATATTGGTCAATGATAAGGGCAATGGGAATATCATAAATATCCACCTGATTTTTTTTGATCAGATGAATCAGAAGGTCCATGGGACCCTCAAAGATATTCTCAACTTTTACTTCATAATAGATTTCTTCAGGCATAAAAAAAACCACGAAAGCACGAAAAAAAACGAAGACACGAAAGATTTTTTTTCGTGGCTTTCGCTGATTTCGTGCTTCTTCGTGTTAAAAAATTCGTGTTCATTCGTGGCTGAAAACAAACATCAAATCTTTACCGCGGCCCGGACTTCTTCCATAGTCTGCTGTGCAACGGCTCTGGCTTTGTTGCTGCCGGTTACGATGATGTCCGCGACCATTTTCGGATCCGCCTCGTAGAATTTCCGCTTTTCCCGAATCGGCTCAAGGGCTTTGGCAAGATGCTGCCCCATAATTTTCTTGCATTCCACGCATCCGATTTTGGCGCAGCGGCAATTTTCGTTAATTTCACTGACTTTTTCGCTGTCCGTATAAAGCTTGTGAAATTCAAAAACATTGCACACGCCCGGGTCCCCGGGGTCGCTTTTTCTTGCCCGCTGCGGATCCGTGACCATCTGGGAAACAGCAGCAGATATTTTTTCGGGGCTGTCGGACAGGAAAATGGCATTGTCATAACTTTTGCTCATTTTCCGGCGATCCAAACCGAGAATTTTCGGGGTGTTGGTCAGCATGGCATCCGGTTCGGGAAAGACATTGCCGTAGAGATAATTGAAACGTCTGGCGATTTCCCGCGTGATTTCCACATGCGGCACCTGATCCACGCCCACCGGCACGCAGTTTGCTTTATAAATAATAATATCAGCAGCCTGAAGCACCGGATAACCCAGAAAACCGAAAGTGGAAAGGTCTTTATTTGACAGTTGCACAATCTGGTCTTTATAAGTCGGATTGCGCTCTAACCACGGCACCGGCGTTATCATGGAAAGAATCAGAAAAAGTTCCGCATGTTCTTTGATATGAGACTGAACAAATAGCGTGCTTTTTTCCGGCGAAAGCCCGGCGCTCAGCCAGTCTATCATCATATTTCTCACATAATCCGAGGTCTTGCCGGTATTTTCATAATCGCTGGTCAGCGCGTGCCAGTCCGCGATAAAATAAAAACAGTCGTATTCATCCTGTAACTGTATCCAGTTTGCAAGCGCGCCGTGCAGGTTGCCGAGATGAAGCGGACCTGTGGGGCGCATTCCGCTGAGTATGCGTTTTTTTTGAGCCATCAATATTCTCCTAACTTCCAAGTAAAAAATTGCCTAAAGGCGTTACAAAAAAAGAAATAATTTTATCAAGGGATTTCGTCATCAGCAGCAGAATCAGTATGAACATGCCGTAACGCTCAAGCCTTTGAAACTGCATCCCTAAATG
Organism: Desulfobacteraceae bacterium; assembly: GCA_020049595.1. Taxonomy (GTDB): domain Bacteria; phylum Desulfobacterota; class Desulfobacteria; order Desulfobacterales; family JAIFKL01; genus JAIFKL01. The sequence goes on along the minus strand of JAIFKL010000159.1, from coordinate 952 downwards.
AATGGGCATCAGCATGGCAAGTATGCGGCTGCCGTCCAACGGCGGCACCGGAATCATGTTGAACACCGCCAGCACCAGATTGATAATCACGCTGTAAGCCAGCATATCCGCCGCGGGGCTGAAAAACAGATTAATCGCATAATCGCCTGCAAATTCAGAGATATATATCAGGCTTTGAAAAAGTATTCCTGAAAGTATCGCGCAAATCATATTGGTGATAACGCCTGCCGCAGCCACCCATATTGTTCCCATGCGGTAATCCCGCAGATTGCTGAAATTGACCGGCACGGGTTTTGCATATCCGAAAACAATCGGCGAGCCGGAAAGCTTCAGTATCAGGGGCAGCACAACAGAACCTATGGGATCAAGATGCTTGATAGGGTTCAGCGTCAGTCTGCCAGCAAGTTTGGCAGTGGGGTCCCCCAGCCGGTAAGCGACATAGCCGTGCGCGACCTCGTGGATGGTCACGGCAAAGAGGAGCGGCACAATCATCAAAATCAGTTGACTGAAATTATCCATTTTTTTCTCACAAAGATGATGGGATTTAAAAATAATAAAGTCTAAGAAGAATAAAGCGGAAAGTCAAGAAAGTAAGTTGACGAACAGCATTTTTTGCGGTTTGATCTGAGATTGTCCGTTGACAAATACCCATATTCTATCTTAATGTCTGTAATTATATCGGTGTTTATTTTTTTTAACCACGAATTACCACGAAAAACTGAACCGTGAAAGATGAACCACGAAAACTGAACCACGAAAAGCACGAAAGAAACGAAGGACACGAAAAATGAATTGCGAAAGCATGAAAGCTATAAGTGCCTTGCAGTCCCGTAGGGACTTTTGAGAATAGCCCGGCCCCGGCTAAAAATAGACATTGCCGGGTGCGGGAGATTCATAAATTCGAGTCCCGTAGGGACGACTGAGCATCCGGTTCAGTCGTCCCTACGGGACT
>JAIFKL010000009.1 GCA_020049595.1 Desulfobacteraceae bacterium | reverse complement strand
AAATCAGCTTACTATATATACAGACTTATTTCATAAACAGATTCCAATGTCAATTTTTTTACAGGATTTACAGGATCGACATGATTATACATGATTATACATGATTATACATGATTATCATGATTAATCCTGTATAATCCTGTATAATCCTGTATAATCCTGTAAATCCTGTAAAAAAATTGACATTGGAATCTGTTTATGAAATAAGTCTGTATATATAGTAATCTGATTTTGATTTTTTACGGCACATTTTCCGCATATATGCCGTATTCCGCTTTCAGATATATGTCTGTGCAGGTCTGCGTGTGTCTGCGGCTATATTTTTGATAAAAAACTTTTTTACTTTGCGCTCTCTGCGCCCTTTGCGAGAAACTTCAGCAAAAGCCGTTAAACTTAACATAAGGATGCGATAATGATGTTTCTGCCGACCACAAGGGAAGAACTCCAATCCCTCGGATGGAAAACCTTGGACATTATTCTGATTACCGGTGACGCGTATATTGATTCTTCCTACATCGGCGTTGCCGTGATCGGCAGAGTCCTTGCTGACGCGGGTTACAGAGTCGGCGTCATTGCCCAGCCGGATATTCACAGCGACAGCGACATCCGCCGTCTGGGAGAACCCGAACTTTTCTGGGGAGTTACCTCCGGCTGCGTGGATTCCATGATTTCCAACTACACGCCCACCCGGAAACCCCGCAACAAAGACGACCTTACCCCCGGGGGCATGGACACGGTTCGACGGCGCTCACCGGACACGCTTCGACCGGGCTCACCGGACACGCTTCGACTGAGCTTGCCTAAGTCAAAACGCCCGGACAGAGCCGTCATTGTCTATACCAATGTCATCAAACGCTGTTTCAAGCACACAAAACCCATTGTTCTCGGCGGGATAGAAGCGAGCCTGCGCCGCATTTCCCACTATGATTACTGGTCCGACTCGGTAAAACGCTCGGTTCTTTTTGATGCCAAAGCCGATGTTCTGGTTTACGGCATGGGAGAAAAAACAGTGCTGGAACTTGCCGCAAAACTCCGTAATCATCAGGAAATCAAAGACATCAGAGGCTTATGTTATATTTCAGCCAATCTCCCCGATTCAAATTCCGAATCCGAAAAAGACTGCATCGAACTGCCGCCCCATGAAACCGTGTGCAGGGATAAGAAAAAATTCATTGAAATGTTTCAGCTTTTTTATGAAAACACCGATCCCTTCACCGCAAAGCCGCTTTGCCAGAAACAGGACACACGCTGGCTGATTCAGAATCCGCCTCAGTTTCCGCCATCTACCCAAGAACTTGACAGTTATTACGAACTGCCATACAAGCGGGATGTGCATCCTTTTTACAAAAAAGACGGAGAAGTGCGCGCATTGGAAACGCTGAAATTTTCTATCACCACGCACCGGGGCTGCTACGGAGAATGCCGGTTCTGCGCGATTACGGTTCATCAGGGGCGCACCGTGACGGAACGAAGCGAGGCTTCGGTACTGCGGGAAGCGGCGCTGATTACACAATCTCCTGATTTCAAAGGTTATATCCATGATGTGGGCGGACCCACCGCAAATATGTACGGCATGGAATGCGAAAAAAAGAAAACACAGGGCGCATGTCAGCACAGACACTGCCTTTTTCCCTCGCCGTGCAAACATCTGCCGATAAACCACAGCCGCCAGCTCCGGCTTCTGCGTCAGCTCAGAAACCTGCCCAAAATCAAAAAGGTTTTTATCGCCTCAGGCATCCGCCATGACCTTGTTTTGCATGACAAAGCTTTCGGTCCTGCCTATCTTGAGGAAGTCGTGCGCCATCATGTTTCGGGTCAGATGAAAATCGCTCCGGAACATTGCGAAGACAGGATTCTGAATCTCATGGGAAAACCCGGTGCCGCCGCGCTGCGTAAATTCAAAGCGCATTTTGACAGGCTCAACAGAAAATTCGGAAAACAGCAGTTTCTCACCTATTATTTTATGGCAGCGCACCCGGGCTGTACTTTTGATGATATGTCGGCGCTGAAAAAATTTGCACAACAGGAACTCCGGCTGTATCCCGAACAGGTGCAGATTTTCACGCCTTCCCCTTCCACATTCTCAACACTCATGTATTACACGGAAATTGACCCGTTTTCCGGTCTTTCCCTGTTTGCGGAAAAGGACAATAATAAAAAGGAAAAACAGAAAAATCTGCTGAAAGCGAAAAAATTGAGAATTGAGAATTGAGAATTGATACCAATTCGCTTTCAAAGATCGGTCTTTCATATCGTAAAGCGGTTTTTCAAACCGCTGAAACCGCTTGAAAAGCGCCGGGGCTGAAAACAGACACGGAGAACACAGTTTTTGAAAGCGAATTGGTATGAGATTTACTTCTGTCATTCCGAGCGTAGCGAAGAACATTGAGGCATGAGCGGCGAGAAATAAAAAAGAGAAGTGTTTTATTTCTCAATTCTCAATTCTCAATTCTCAATTTTTTTGTTCTTGATTTTTTCCTATTAAACATATAAAAATGTTTAATTTACAGTTTCTGCCTGATCTTGTAAATTTTTTAAAATCCCAATGCAGAGAGGAGTCTAAATGATTGAAATGGTTGATAAATTGAGAAATATCGCCCTTGTCGGACACGGAAGTTCCGGGAAAACGTCACTGGCTGAGGTGATGCTTTACAAAGCAGGGGTTACCAATCGGCTGGGACGCGTGGAAGACGGTAATACCGCCATGGACTTTGAGCCGGAAGAATTGAGACGCCAGATCAGCATCAGCACCGGTTTTCATCAGTACAACTGGAAAAAACATGTCGTAAATATTATTGACACACCGGGGGATCAGAATTTTTTTTCTGACACCAAGATGTGTATGCAGGCTGCGGACAGCGCAGTTGTATTGGTGGATGCTGTGGACGGCGTTAAGGTTCAGACGGAAATGGCATGGGATTTTGCAAAAGAATTCAATTTACCCTGTCTGATTTTCATCAACAAGCTTGACAGGGAACGGTCTGATTTTTCCCGGGTATTCAACGAAGCTTCGGAAATTTTTGAACCCAAGCCCATTGTGCTGCAAATTCCCATCGGCGCGGAAGCGGATTTCAAAGGCATTGTTGACCTTATCAGCATGAAGGGATACACATATAATGCAGAAGGGAAGCTCACGGTGGGCGCGGTGCCTTCTGATATTCAGGAACTTGCTGAAATAGAAAGAGAACATACTGTGGAAAACATCGCGGAGGCGGATGACGAACTTCTTGAAAAATATCTCGAGGGCGAAAGTCTTACAGATGAAGAAATCCGAAACGCGCTGCGGAAAGGCACCTTAAACCGCATTTTTGTTCCGGTCCTCTGCGGCTCTGCCACGAACAATATCGGCATTGACGCGCTCATGGATTTTATTGTGGAAGTGATGCCCTCGCCGGCAGACCGGGGACCCAGAATCGGAGCGGACCCCGAAATCGGAAACGAACTGGAACGGGTGCCGGATCCGGATGCGCCTTTTTCCGCTTTTGTTTTCAAAACCGTGGCGGATCCATACGCGGGCAGACTTTCCATCTTCCGGGTGGTTTCAGGAAAATTGGGAAGCGACGGCAACTTTTACAATGCCAACAAGGGCGTAAAAGAGCGTTTCACCCAGTTGCTGCGGATTGCGGGCAAAGAACAGAAAACTGTAACAGAGGCGGGACCCGGTGCCATTGCTGCTGTGGCAAAGCTCAAAGAGACTGCTACCGGCGATACCCTTTGCAGCGACAATGCCAAGATAAAATTCAAGTGCGCGGAACCCATCCCCGGCATCATCTCTTTTGCCATCGAACCCAAAACCAAAGGAGATGAAGACAAAATCTTCAGTTCTCTGTCAAAAATCCTTGAAGAAGATGTCGCGCTGAAAGTGAACCGGAACTCGGAAACAAAGGAAATTCTGCTGTCCGGCATGGGACAGGTTCATATTGAGGCAACGGTTGAAAAGCTGAAAAGAAAGTACAATGTGGAAGTCAGCCTGAATCCGCCCAAAGTGCCTTACCGGGAAACCATCAAGAAAAAAGTCAGGGTTCAGGGGAAACACAAGAAACAGTCCGGGGGTCACGGGCAGTACGGCGACTGCTGGGTTCAGATGGAACCTCTGCCCAGAGGAACGGGCTTTGAGTTTGTGGACGCGGTCGTGGGCGGCTCCATTCCCAGACAGTATATTCCTGCGGTTGAAAAGGGAATTATTGATGCGTGTCAGAAGGGTGTGCTGGCAGGATGTCCCTGCATTGATTTCAGGGCAACGGTGGATGACGGTTCTTTCCATGCGGTGGATTCGTCTGAAATGGCTTTTAAGATTGCCGGTTCGCTGGCATTCAAAAAAGCTTCGGAACAGGCGCAGCCGGTGCTGCTTGAACCCATCATGAAGATTACCATCATCACGCCCGATGATTATATGGGGGATATTATGGGCGATCTGAACAGCCGCCGGGGCAGGGTTCTGGGCATGGACAGCAAGGGCAAGAATCAGGTGATTATGGCAAATGTTCCCATGTCCGAATTTCTGACCTACGCGCCGGACCTCCGTTCCATGACTGGCGGACGCGGCACCTTTTTCATCGAGTTTTCGCATTATGACGAAGTTCCCGCTCATATCGCGGATAAAGTTGTGGCGGAACTCAGGAGCAGCAAGGAGTGAAAATTGAGAATTGAGAATTGAGAATTGAACACTTCTTATTTCTCACTTCTCAATTCTCACTTCTCAATAAAAAAAATGATCTTATCAAAATATTCCAAAAGATTCGCAAGCGTGGTGATGATATTTTTTCTGTGTTTCGCGCCGGCAGCAAAATGCGCTGAAATTGTGGACCGCATCGTGGCGGTGGTGAACGATGATATTATTTCGCTTCTTGAATTTGAAGAGGCGTTCGCGCCATATTCGGAAAAGGTCAGAAGCCTCGGATATGCTTCTGAAGAAGAGAAAAAAATGCTGGTTAAAGTTCGGGAGGACATACTCAATCAGATCATTGACCAGAAGCTCACAGATCAGGAAAGCAGGCGCGCCGGCATCGCGGTAAATGAAAAAGAAATAGACGCCGCGACAGAACGGGTGAAAAAGTCAAACTTTTATACGGATGAGGAACTGAAAGAAGCCTTAGCCAGAGAAGGACTGACATTGGAAGACTACCGCAGCCGTATGAAAGACCAGATCGTCAGAAGCAAATTGGTCAATCTTGAGATAAAATCCAAGATCGTCATCACCAAAGAAGATGTAAAAGCTTACTACGATGAACATAAAGAAGACTATCAGGGAGGGAAAAAATATCATCTCCGAAATATCCTGATGGAAATCCCTTCATATTCCCAAGAGTCGGAACAGCTTGAGATCAAAAATAAAATGGAAGAATTGCTGGCAAAACTGAAGAAAGGTCAGTCTTTTGAAAAGCTGGCTGCCCAATATTCACGTTCTTCATCGGCTGCCAAGGGCGGAGATTTGGGAATGTTCACCGCAGATGTGCTGTCGCCGGAGTTGCAGGAAGCTTTGAAAACAATGAAGGCGCGTGAATTTACACCGGTGATGAAAACCGATGCGGGCTGGCAGATATTTTTTGTTGAGGAGATCATCGAAACCGGGGGAAAATCTTTGGAAGAAGCAAGTCCTGAAATTGAAGAAAAGCTGTTCAATGAGATTGTCAACAAAAAATTTCGCTTCTGGCTTGAAGAACTTAGGAAGCGTTCATACATAAAAGTTATTGAGAATTGAGAATTGAGAAATAATTTCGCCTCCGGAGTGCTGAAATGAAATTTCAGCTTTCGCATCCGGAGTGCTGAAATGCCCATTTTATAAAATCGGTTCAGCATCAGTGCGGTGCTAAAATTTCGCCTTGCGGCTCATTTCAGCACTCCGGACAATTCTCAATTCTCAATTCTCAATTCTCACTTACAGGAGGAGGGGTTTGTTTGCTCCCTAAATGCTGAATGGCTATTCAAAGAGATCGTAAAATCCTTGTGGAAAGCATCAAAAGGCTTTTGCGGAGAGAAGCGTTTTCCCATATTCGCAAAATCGTAAACAAAGCCCATGCCGCAGACCTGTCTGCGGTTTTCTCCGCTCTGTCCCTTCCGCAACAGCGCAAACTCTTCGACATGATAGAGGATAAGGAGCAGAAAGGCATCCTCCTGACAAAGCTTGAGGAAGATGTATTTCTCAGCCTCATTGAAGAAATGTCGGTGGAAGAAATTGTCGAAGTTCTGGAAGACATCCCCAGCGATGATGTGGCGGATCTGCTCGGCCGGCTGCCGGAAGAACGATCAAACGCCATCCTCAAAAAAATGAAAAAAGAGGGTTCCGAAGAAGTCGAAGGACTTCTCCGTTACGGTGACGACACCGCAGGCGGCATCATGGTTCCTGATTTTATCGCGCTGCGGGAGGATGACACGGCTGCCGAAGCGATTCAGTCTCTGCAAAAGGAACATCAGGATGTGGAAATGCCCTTTTATCTTTATGTGGTGGATGAATACGGCAAACTCACCGGCGTATGCTCTCTGCGGCAGTTGGTGGTGGTGCCGCCGAATACGCCCCTGAAAAAATTTATGGCCACAGATGTTTTCTTTGTTCAGACCGATATGGATCAGGAAGAGGTGGCAAGAATCGTAGCCCGCTATGATATTCTTGCGGTACCGGTGGTGGACAGCGCCAACAAGCTTGTAGGGGTTGTCACTGTGGATGATGTGATTGATATTCTTCGGGAAGAGGCGACAGAAGACATACTGAAAATGGCAGGTGTGGGCGGCGAAGAATTTGTGGAGACAAAATCTGTTTTCAAAAGCCTGCGAATCCGTCTGCCCTGGCTCTTTGCCAGTTGTGTCGGCGGCATTGTTGCATCTTTTATTATCGGATATTTTCAGGCAGGACTGAGCAAAATGTCCTTTCTTGCCGCATTTATTCCGGTGATTATGGGAATGGGCGGAAATATCGGCATTCAGTCTTCCACCATTGTGGTGCGGGGGCTTGCAACAGGGCGACTCAGCATAAGAGATTTGTGGGCTGTGGTATTCAAGGAACTGTCTATCGGCGTAATTCTGGGCATCTTTTACGGCATTGCTGTGGGGGGCGTGGCCCAGGTTCGCTACAGCAGGGAATTGCTTGCTGTATCTGTGGGTTGTGCCGTGCTTACCTCCATGTCGCTTGCAACCCTTTCCGGCTCTCTCATGCCTATGCTTTTTGCCAAGATCAATGTTGATCCGGCAGTGGCAACGGGTCCCTTTGTGACAACAGCGATTGACATCATCAGCGTGTTTTTCTATCTTCAGATTGCGACCTTTCTGCTTGGCTTGTAATATGTTGAAACGATTTGAAAAATCGTTCTACTGTAAAACGCCACTGCTTAAAATAGACACAAGTCGTTAACTGCTTGGCTTGTAATATGTTGAAACGATTTGAAAAATCGTTCTACATCAGTAAAACAATTTGAAAAATCGTTCTACTGTAAAACGCCACTGCTTAAAATAGACACAAGTCGTTAACTGCTTGGCTTGCAATATGTTGAAACGATTTGAAAAATCGTTCTACTGTAAAACGCCACTGCTTAAAATAGACACAAATCGTTAACCGGGAATTGCCCCTTTTATAAAAACAGATATAAAAACAGGTTATAAAAACAGTGAACATTTCTCACTTCTCACTTCTCACTTCTCAATAAAAAAAATGCCCTCAAGTTTTTCCACTCCTGCGATACTGCTCCGCCGTGTTGACTTCGGAGACGATGATCTGATTCTCACTTTTTTCACATCGGACAGGGGAAAAGTGACTGCCATTGCAAAATCCGCCAAAAAGAGCATCAGACGCTTTTCCGGTATTCTTGATATGTTCTCGGTGCTGCATGTGGTGTGTGTTCGGAGCAGGGGCTTGCCGATTCTGCATGAAGCAGAGTTGAAACAGGCATTTACAAGCATCCGAAGCGATATAAAAAAAGCAGCTTATGCGAGCTATTGGGCGGAACTGATAAACGAATGGATTGAGGCGGATGAACAGCAGATTCAGCTTTATCATCTGTTTCAGCATGTATTGGAGGCATTGGATATTGGCATGATTCCAGCGCCGGTCTTGAGCATTCTGTTTCAGATGCGTTTTATGAAAATAGGCGGTTTTTATCCGAATCTGAGTCATTGCGGTATCTGCGGCGCGGAAATGGAAACCATGAGGAAAAACAGGGTGATGTTTGATATTCCGAGGGGCGAGATGATCTGTGAGAAATGTGAGGATGCCGCGTCGCAACGGGTATTTCTTTCAAAAGGGACGATCAAGCAATTGCTGTGGATCGCTGACGGCGATTTGGAAAAAGCCGGAAGAATCCGCTTTACGCCTCTGTCGTTAAAGGAGGGGCTGAATTTTCTGGAAACATTTGTTCCCTATCATATCGGAAAAACGCCCCGGAGCCTCGGTTTTCTCCGGCAGATACGGAAATAGTCGCAAATTTTCGCCACGAATAAACACGAATTTTGAACCACGAAGGACACGAAAAAAAGCGAAGATCACGAAAACTTCTTTCGTGTTTTTCCTTAAATTTCGTGGCATTCGTGGTTCAAACGTGGTTCAAAAAAAGCAGCCACGAATGGACACGAATTGTCTCACGAATGCGGCACGAATTTATTTCTTAAATGGATTAACAATCCTTGTTTTTTCCATAACAAAATCATCCTGCATATCCTCAGAATAGAGAATATCACAATCTCCAAGTAAAGCGCCTGCTAAAATAAAGCTGTCCCAGAAAGAAAAAAGATGATGTCTGCGTATCTCCGACGCTTTAAGAATAATTTCTCTGTTAATTTTAATGACATTGTATTTATTATAAAAAGATTCGATCAGATTCCTTATTTTTTCTTCGGGAAAACGCGCCTTTTTTATTAAATTTACACAAACTTCATTTATCACCTGTGTGCTTATTGTAATATCTCTGTCTCTCAAAAGAGATTTGGCAATAAGTGATTTATGAGGTGTTTCTATAAACGCATAGTTACCGAATGAATAGTATTTCATAGTATTCATCAGGTTTTGAAACCGGCACCATATCGTCCGGTGAGAAACCGGTGAAGAATGTTGAGCGAGCCGACATAGTCAGCCTGTTCCGCGTACCCGCATTTCAGACACTCAAATTCCTCTCCCCTCCGGTTCTCCCTCTGCGTATGGGTACAGCGGGGACACCGCTGACTGGTTTTAAACGGGCTGACAGACCGGAAGAAAACACGGTTTTCCTCGCAGCGCATCTGAATGATTCTCAGCAGTTCCCGGTAATTCCAGTTGCTCAGAGTCTTACGGAATTCTTTTGTTTTACTCTTCTCTTTTGTGTTCAGCTTCAGATTTTTCAGTTTTTCGGTGACGACAAGTCTCAGATTATTGTCTGCAAACAGGTCTTTCACAGTTTTGTGAATATAGTACGACAGCTCTTTTTTGGCTCTTTTATATGCCTCCGAACCCTGACGTTTTCTTTTTATTTTTGAAATCAGATGCTTAATATCATTTCCGATAAATTCTCTCTCCGAAGTCGTCATCAGATGATTTATTCCCGCGTCGATGCCGATAATTTTTCCCTCTTCCTTCTTCTCTCCCGTTTCGATTTCAAAAGATATCTGCACATATTCACGGTGTATGACAACCGAAGATGCCGTTTTTCCGAGTTTTTCCCAACGGATGAACTGTCTGTGTTTTTTCAGCGGAATGTATAATTTCATCTCTTTTCCCACAGAAGATAAAACAAGCCATAAGTCAAAAGAATTACGACCTTTTTCAACTCTCACAACCTGAGAGGAAAGCGTCATTTTTTTTCCCTTATGCACAGGTTTCACAGGCTCACCGAATATCTCCTCTCCGAGCAGTTCCTCAAGTTCAAGTTCGATACTGTTTTTTCTTTTTTCAATATTTTTTGCTCCGGTTACCATTGAAAGAGCCTCTCTTGCGGCGCACTGTCTCATTCTTGCGGTGAACCATGAGTCATCTGCCAGACTGTATATTTCCGCTTTTATCTGATTTTCCGATTTTATTTCAGGATGTTCCCAAAAGTAAGCGATGAAGAAATTCACAACACGGGCATATTCGTGAAAAATTTCATTCAGAATTTTCAGCTTTTCCGCCGTTGCGGATTTCAGTGATGTTTTTGACGATCTTGTTATTTTCATTCCGGTCTCCGTATATCGTATTTGATACCTTTAAATACCATAAAATTCTATTTCAATCGGTAAAAAGATATCATACAGCCAGATATTTGAATCAATAAAGCAAAGTTTATTGCTCTGTTCAAGTTCTGTCATAGACTTCTTCTCTTTTATACGGTCTGAAATCAGCCAGATCCAAAGGCGATTCCAACAGTTCTTCGATTATATCGCTTTCGGGCGATGTCTCTGTTTCATGTTCCGTTAAAAGAATAACTTTCACGTTATCTTTTAGCCTGTTTCTGAATTTTTCAGGAATTTCAATAAGCCCGTCTTTTATTCTCGCTCTGAATTCAATTGCATACATTTTTTTATTTACCTTTAAATAAATCAGCCACGAATAAACACAAATTTTGAACCACGAAGGACACGAAAAAAAGCGAAGATCACGAAATTTCTTTCGTGTTTTTCGTGGTCCAAAATTGGTGTCCATTCGTGGCTGACATATTTATACTTTATAATGATAACGTGCCTGAATAATATATACTGTGTCATCATCAAAACGATATATCATACCAAACTGTGTTATCCGTAAAACCGCTTTTCAAGCGGTTTCAGCGGTTTGAAAAACCGCTTTACGATATGAAAGACCGATCTTTGAAAGCGAATCCGTATCAGCCTGTGTTCTTTGTCTATCCGCCTTGACCAGCAACCGGTCAGACTAAATTTCAAAGGTTCGGGTTTTCCTTTTCCTTCCTGAGGATGCTTGCAAATATCAACGCATAATTCAATGATTCTTTTCAATTTTTTAAAGTCGTTTTTCTGCCAGTATTCCAAATCATTCAGCGCGGTCGGCATCCACAATAGCTTGTACATCTAAAGGAATTCCCTTTCCGGCTTTAAATTCATCCAAACCTCTCATCAAGCGTTCTGCATTTGCAGGAGAACGAAGAAGATAGGCTGTCTCCATGAGGCTTTCAAAATCTTCCGCATCTACCATAATAATCGCTTTTTTCTTTTCTCCCTCGATGCGGACAGGTTCATGAATGTCTGTTATTTCATCTATCAGAACCTCAAGATTTTGTTTGATATAATTATAAGTGACAACTTTCATAATAACTCCTTGATCAGCCACGAATAAACACAAATTTTGAACCGCGAAGGACACGAAAAAAAGCGAAGATCACGAAATTGTTTTTCGTGTTTTTCCTTAAATTTCGTGATCTTCGTGGCAAAAAATCAGCCACGAATTTTGAACCGCGAATGACACGAAAAAAAGCGAAGATCACGAAATTTCTTTCGTGTTTTTCGTTAAATTTCGTGTCATTCGTGGCAAAAAATGAGCCGTCAACGATCAACCCGCAGCCTGATTTAACAATTTTGATAAAATATCAATTAGCTGTTTATCTTCAAAAATATAATTCAGAACCAACAACTTGCTGTCTTCATCTGATTCGGATTCAAAATCATAGAAAGAATCGCTTTCAGGCATATAGAGTTCGGGTAATTTATCGGGTTGTATTAAATAGATATTGTGATATTGAAGATTACCGTCAATGTCTGCTATATATACAAAGCCGTCAACAGGATTAAGTATTAAGTCCTTCAATGACGATTTTTTAAAAATATACGATGTCAAGCCTGCTTTGCTTAATCGGAAAATCATCCATCTGTTATAATTCTCATCCACATCGCACCAGTAATAGAGATAGCTGTCGCCGCTTTCATTTTTAAACAGTGACAGCAAGGGGCCCTCAAAATGTATCAAGTCAGCTACAAAATTCAGATTCAATGGGAATTTATCAAGATTAAATGCTTTGATATCTTTCATATTTCACATCCTTCAGTCCGGCAGATTACGCAGAACTTTTTCTTTAAATCTGCATTTTCAACTTCATACAAATCAAAATGACCGCATTTGTCTGCTTCGGAGGCAAGCCCGTCTGTTTCATTAATGAAACCCTTAGCAATATGAGTGCCGAGAAGCTTTCCGATATTTCTGTTCACTCTTTTCAATTTCAAATATCGGCTTCTTGCCTTTTCCAAGCTATTGAAAAAGGATAAGGCATAGCCTGAACATTTCTCAGTATTTTTAGATAATTGACGCTTGGGGCTTATTAAAAGCACAGGCAAAAAATTATTTCTGTGATTCGTATCTTCAAAAACAAACCTGAAAGCTTGAGTATTCACAGGTCTGCAAGCAGGCGGCGGACAGTTAGGGATATTCTCTATTTGCTTCTGATATTTAAACATATTGTTTCTCTGTTACCTCATCAAAGTTACAATTCGCCACGAACGGACGCGAATTTTGAACCACGAAGGACACGAAAAAAAGCGAAGATCACGAAATTTCTTTCGTGTTTTTCGTTAAATTTCGTGTCATTCGTGGCAAAAAATCAGCCACGAATAAACACAAATTTTGAACCACGAAGGACACGAAAAAAAGCGAAGATCACGAAATTGTTTTTCGTGTTTTTCGTTAAATTTCGTGTCATTCGTGGCAAAAAATGAGCCACGAATTTTGAACCACGAAGGACACGAAAAAAAGCGAAGATCACGAAATTTTCTTTCCTGCTTTTCGTTAAGTTTCGTGACCTTCGCTTTTTTTCGTGTTTTCGTGGCTCAAAAAAACATCACAAACTCAAAAACCCCAGTATGTAAACCGCATCCACAATGCCGATCTTTCCGTCGCCGTTCACATCCGCATCCAAACAAAGGCTTCCGGCTTTTTGGTTCGTCACGACCTTCAACGCCATCACCAGATCCGCCAAAGTCACAATGCCGTCGCCGTTCACATCGCCGGTCTGTCCGCATCTCGGTATGATAATCTCCGGTTTTACCGTCACGTTGAAGGCATCGCTCGTGGTCAAGCCGCCGGAATCCGCAAGAACGGAAATTGTCGCCTGACCGTGCTGATTATACTGAAATTTCAGGATCAGCACATTTCCGTCAACGGTCGCTTTCACAAGTTCGGAATTTGTATTGTATTCCAATTCCTTGACAATATCGGCGTTGTCATTGTCCGGGTCTGTGAACACGCCGCTGAGGTCTATCACCATATCCGAAGCGTTTTCATCCGCAACAACATCCGCAATGGCTTTTGAAACTACCGGCGGATCATCCACCTTTTCAACCGTGACCGTGCCGTAATTCACTGCCGAACTGAACGAGGTTTTGCCGCCGTTTTCGGAAGCGTCCGCGGTTGCGCCTGCCGCGCCTTCGCTTCTGTCCCATGCCCGGAAGGTAAACGTGGATTTGCCGTTAAAACCCGAGTTCGGCACAAAGCGGATGCTGTGTGCGCTGTCAAGCAGACGGGCGTTTGTTCCCAGATCAACCGCTTTGCCGGTTTCCCACGTCAGATCATACCATGTCACGCCCTTGTCTGTGGAATACTGCCAAACGCCGTTGGTGTTATCAACGGATGTGACCGCAATCGCTTCGACTGCCGCGCCGTCCGGGTCTGTAATTGAGCCGTCTGTCACAAGGTCTGCCACGCATATTCCTTTGTTTGTCTCGGCATTTTCCAAAATGCCGGGCAGGGGCTGCGTCAGATTCGGCGTCAGAACCGGGGCGTTGTTCAGAAGCACGTTAAACGTAAGGCTGACGCTCTTTCCGTTGGAATCTGCCCGAATCGTGACAGCAGATTTTCCGGTGCTGCCTTTGGGGAAATTCAGCGTGAGCGTGTTGCCGTTAATCCCGGGCTGCACCAGCGAGGGATTTGTATTGCCCGTGACTGTTTTGGTTATCAGCTTGGGATCATTGTCTATATCCGTAAAAACCTGCGCCAGATTCACGGTTCTGCTCGTGGTGGTTCCGTCCAAGAATATATCGCCGATGGTCTGCGCCACTGCGGGCGGATCATCCACTGCATTCACTTTGACGCTGATAATATCCGAGAGCGAGCCGAATCCCGCAGAACTGTCTCTGACAGCACTTCCGACCGTATCGCCCGGGGTGCCGACCGTCTTATCCCATCGGACAAAAGAAAAATCAGCTTTGCCGTAGTAATCGGCTTTCGGCACAAAGCGGATTTTATGCGTGCTGTCCAAGAGACGCACTTCGCTGCCCAGATCAACATAGCTGTTTGTAATTGAAGTGAAATCATGCCATGTTTTGCCGCTGTCAACGGAATATTGCCATCTGCCGATTTTATTGCTTACGGCAGTGACCGCAATCGCGGTAATCGCTTTTCCCTCCGCATCGGTGACAAGCCCGTTTCCGAAGATTTCTGCAACCGTGTTGCCGCTGCTGTTGAAAGCGTCCTCGGCGATGTCTGTCATGCCCGAAGGTATCTGTGGCGGCGGAGGCGGCGGCGCTTTCGTGACTTTCACGGTAAAAGAATGACTCACGGCTTTTCCGTTGGAAATCGCCATAATTTTAATGGCCGCTTCGCCGAGCATATCTTTCTGAAAATCCAGCGTCAGCGTATTTCCCTCAACAGTTGCCTTGACAAGCGAGAGATTGCTGTTGGATTGCAGATATTTGACAATCTCCGCATCGTCATTGTCAATGTCCGTGAACACAGACGCAAGGGCGATGATTTTTGCGCCGGAATTGACTTGCACCGCCATGTCTCCGAACGGAGCCGCGAGCATGGGCGGATCATCCACCGGCTCAATGCGGATGCTGGCGTCTCCGGCGACAAGGCTGAACTCGGATATGCCGCCGTGTTCGCTCGCGTCGGCTGTGTCGCCCGCGCTTCTGCCGTCGGTTTTGTCCCATGCCCGGAAGGTAAATGTGGCTTGTCCGTAAAAATTCGGGGCAGGCACAAAACGAATCCGGTTTTCCGAGTCCAACAGCCGCGCCTTTGTTTCAAATACC
This sequence comes from Desulfobacteraceae bacterium, assembly GCA_020049595.1. Lineage (GTDB taxonomy): Bacteria > Desulfobacterota > Desulfobacteria > Desulfobacterales > JAIFKL01 > JAIFKL01. Next base: position 665 of record JAIFKL010000009.1, on the reverse strand, counting down.
ACGACTTTACCCGTAACAGAGGTGAAATCGCTCCATGTTGCGCCGCTGTTGAGCGAATACTGCCATTTTCCGTTCCTGTTGTTGACGGCAGTGACGGCAACGGCATTCACCGCGTTTCCGTCTTCGTCCATGATATAATTTTTATCCACGATAATGCCGGCGTCTGTGGTAAATTCGCCGGTGAGAATGTCTTTCACCGAATCGCCGGGATTTTCAAGCGTATCCTCATTAACCTCGGTGAATCTCGGAAACTGCTGAACCGGAATCCAAGGCGGATCGTTTTGGGAATGAACCGTTACGAGAAAGTCATCGGTGACGCTTTTGCCGTTGGAAGTCGCAAGAATCGTGATAATCGCTTTTCCGTACTGGTTCGGCGCGTATTTGAGCGTCAGAGTGGTTTTGTCAGCGCTTGAATTGATTTCAACCTGTGCGAAAAGCGATTCATCCGTATTCGGCGCAACTGCCAATGTATTAATCTCCTTCACTTTTTTGACAATTCCCGCATCTTTATTGTCCACGTCATAAAAGGTGTAGGTGAGATCAATGAGCGTGGGGTCCGCATCTTCAAGCACTTCCACATCCCTGATTTCAATGGCAATGCGTGGCGCATCATCCACAGGTTTTACCAGAATGATCGCCTCGTCTTTTTCCAAACTGAAAGCTGT
>JAIFKL010000215.1 GCA_020049595.1 Desulfobacteraceae bacterium | reverse complement strand
GTTACACATCTGCTGATCCGCTATGATCTTTTTGCCGAGTGGTGCGCCAACAATTTTAAAGACAAATCAAAAAATATTCTTGATTTATTTATAAAAAAATATCTGGTTTCCCGTTTTTCCGAAAAAGGATACGGATTGTTTGAATTGAAGTTTCTTAAAAGCTCCGTAGGAGCGGAATATTTGTAGCAGGAAATCGTTCCAATCATGCCTCTGAACTCCGTAGGAGTGACATATTTTTTAAATGATATTTAGCCGTTACTGGGCTTGCAAACTCAGACACCCCCCTCAAGGGGGGATTGTTGATATACTGATCCGCTTTTTTTTGCCGCGGACGCACACAGACATACACAGACATATATCCGAAAGCGTGATACGGCATATATGCGGAAAATATGCCGTAAAAAATCAGAATCGGATTACTATACAAATAATTCGGCGACTACGGGGCTTGCAAACTTTTCAATCTGCTGAAAATTTTAACACATAACATCAAATGCCTGATAATCAAAAATTAAATATTCGCCCGGAGTTTTTAATCTGTTTATTTCTTGTCGTCGCCACACTGGCAGTTTATTTTCAGGTGAGAAATTTTGCCTTTATTGACTACGACGACGATGTATATGTGACGCAGAATGTCCATGTAAAAGCCGGTCTGACGCGGGAAAGCATCAAATGGGCTTTCACGACATTTCACGGCGCAAACTGGCATCCGCTCACATGGCTGTCTCATATAACCGATGTTGAACTTTACGGGCTTCCAGTCTCAGCCCGCGCCGGACAGCATCATCTCACCAATGTGATCTTTCACATTCTGAACACATTGCTGCTCTTTCTTGTTCTGAGGCGAATGACCGGCGGCTTGTGGCAAAGCGCCTTTGTTGCTGCCTTGTTTGCTTTGCATCCGCTCCATGCGGAGTCAGTGGCGCAGGTGGCGGAGCGCAAAGATGTTTTAAGCACATTTTTCTGGCTGTTGGTTATGGGCGCATATATCCGCTATGCTGAACAGCCGAGCATTAAAAACTATTTGCCGGTAATCGTTTTTTTTATTTTGGGACTGATGGCAAAGCCCATGCTGGTGACGCTTCCCTGCGTTCTGCTCCTGCTGGATGTCTGGCCTCTTGGGAGATTGAAAATTGAAGCAAACACACCCCCTCTCCTTCGGAGAGGGGGCCGGGGGGTGAGGTGCTTCTTTGAAAAAATTCCGCTTCTGATGCTTTCAACCGCATCGAGCGTGGTGACGTTTTTTGCCCAGCAAAGCGGAAAAGCCGTACAGTCTTTAAATGCCTATCCGATAGATATCAGGATTGAAAACGCGCTGGTGTCTTACGCTTCCTATCTCTGGAAAATGATCTGCCCCTCGGGTCTGGCATTTATGTATCCCCACCCGCTGATATTGCCGGCGTGGAAAATTATCGTATCATGTCTGCTGCTTGTCGCAATCTCTTTTTTGGCGGTAAAAAATATAAAAAAGCGTCCCTACCTGTGTGTGGGATGGCTTTGGTATCTCGGAACGCTTGTGCCGGTCATCGGATTAGTGCAGGTGGGATCACAGGCAATGGCAGACCGGTATTCTTATATTCCGCTTACCGGTATTTTTATTATGATTGCTTACGGGATTCCCGAACTGCTGTCAACTTATCGTTACAAAAAAGTTTTTTTCGGTGCGGTATCCGCTGTGATTTTTCCTGTCCTTATGATGATAACATGGATACAGGTACAATACTGGCGGGACAGCGTAACGCTTTTTGAACATGCGTTGGACGTGACCCAAGGCAATTACATAACGCATAACAATCTGGGATTTGTTTTTCAGCAACGGGGATGTATAAACAAAGCCATTCAGCATTTTTCCGAACCATTGAAAATAAAGCCTGATTATGCCATTGCCCACAATAATCTGGGAAATGCTTTGGAAGAAAAGGGAAAGACAGATGAAGCAATCCGGCATTACCGTGAAGCATTGCGTCTGGATCCGAATTTGCTGAAAGTCTATGTTAATTTGGGACTTGCGCTGGAAAAGCAGGGTAAAACAGACGAAGCCGTAAGATATTATTCAGAAGCATTGCGTTTGAAGGCAAATTATGCTGACGCGCATATCGGTTTAGGTACGGCATTGCTCCGCAAGGGAAATTTTATTGACGGGGCGGCTCATTTCCGGAAGGCATTGGAACTGTCTCCTGAAAATACGGAGGCGCATAACAATCTGGGCGTTGCGCTGGCATGGCAGGGAAAAATTGACGAGGCAATTTCACACTTTCAAAAAGTATTGCAAATAAAGCCGAATGATGTTACAGCATTTGAAAATCTTAAAAAGTTATCTGCAATCCGCTCCGGAGTGCAAAAATGAGCTGAAATGGCGGACACGCTTCGCTTTGGGTTTGAAACCCGTTTTACTGTTTTTTCTGTAGAACGGGTTTCAAACCCGTTTTACTGTTTTTTCTGTAGAACGGGTTTCAAACCCGTTTTACTGTTTTTTCTGTAGAACGGGTTTCAAACCCGTTTTACGTTGTGAAACAAGATAAAGATGAAAAAAGAATCTGTCAGCAAAAAAATCAATATCTCTGCGGATGTTCTGATCTGCTTTCTGCTCGTTGCCGCCATAGCTGCGGTTTACGGGCAGACCGGACAATATGATTTTGTAACTTACGATGACGGCGAATATGTGTATGAAAACATTCATGTAAAAGCCGGACTGACATGGGAAAGCATTGTCTGGGCATTTACAACGACGCACATGAGCAACTGGCATCCGCTGACATGGCTGTCTTATATGCTCGAAGTTCAGATTTACGGTCCCTCATTCTCAGCCGATGCAGGGTTGCATCATCTGGGCAATGTGCTGTTTCACATCATCAACAGCCTGCTGCTCTTTTCCGTTCTGAAAAAAATGACGGGCGCATTATGGCAGAGTGCATTTGTCGCCGCGCTGTTCGCGCTTCATCCCCTTCATGTCGAATCTGTAGCATGGATTTCAGAGCGCAAAGATGTGTTAAGCATGTTTTTCTGGCTGCTGACCATGGGGAGTTATGCCCGATATGTTGAATCGCCTGAGAAATATAACTACCTTATAACACTTATGTTTTTTATGGCCGGGCTGATGTCCAAGCCCATGGTCGTGACATTGCCTTTTGTCCTGATTCTGCTCGACTTCTGGCCTCTCGGACGGATGAAAGCGGGTGAGGGGTCAGGGGTCAGGGGTCAGGGGACTCCCCGCGTGTCCTGTTCTGCTGAACTCATGTCAAAACCTGCAACCTGCCCCCTGCCCCCTGTTTCAATTCTTTATGAAAAAATCCCTTTCTTCGTCCTTACCGGCGTGTTGAGCGTTGTCACTTTTTTTGCACAGAAAAGCGAAGGCTCTGTGGGAAGTCTGAGCATATTGCCCTTAGATGCCCGGATTGCCAATGCGCTGGTTTCCTACATCAGCTATATCGTCAAAATGATCCTGCCCTTTGACCTTTCGGTTTTTTATCCGCATCCTTTTACATTCCCGATGTGGCAGGTTGCCGGAGCCGCAGTTCTGCTCATAGCCATATCGGCATTCGTGTTTCGGAACATAAGAGAAAAACCTTATCTTGTCACGGGCTGGCTCTGGTATCTGGGAACACTTGCGCCTGTGATCGGGCTGGTTCAGGTCGGACTTCAGGGTATGGCAGACCGCTATACCTATATTCCGCTGATCGGTTTGTTCATTATGATTGTCTGGGGTGTTCCTGATTTTTTGACACATCGGCGTTACAAAAAAACAGGGCTTGCCATAGTTTCCACAGCGATTATCTCTTTTTTTGCAATCATCGCATGGTTTCAGATAAGGCATTGGGAAAACAGCGAAAGCCTTTATAAACATGCCGTAGCCGTAACAAAAGACAATTACGTCATGAGTTACAATCTGGGAAATATTTTTCTCAAACAGGGGAAGACAGATGAAGCCCTCAGATATTATACCGAAGCATTACGCATAAAACCTGATTATGAGAATACTCATAAAAATCTGGGGGTGGCTTTGCTTCGCAAAGGAGATGTTGAAAGAGCGATTCAGCATCTCCTTGTCGCGCTGAGAATCAACCCTGCTTCCGCAGCCGCACACAATAATCTGGGAAATATACTGGCATCACAGGGCAGACTTGATGAGGCGATTCGGCATTATTCCGAAGCGTTACGAACAGATCCCGATAATGCTGAAGTGCACAACAATCTGGGGCTTACGTTGGTGCGAAAGGGAAATATTGACAAGGCGGTTTTTCATTTTCAAAAAGCCTTGCGAATACAGCCGGATTACAGAGATGCCGATAATAATTTGAAAAGGACATCGGCGATTAAAGCCGGAATTGACAAGGCGGTTTTAAAAATCCGGGAGACGCTGAAAATCAAATCTGAATCTCCGAATTTCTGTGATGCGCTGGATAAAAGCAAACAGGAATTGGATAAAGCAATCGCCTATTATCAAAATATATTAAGTCCGCAGCCCGGGTATGCCGAAGAATCTTTGAATATTGATAATTACCCTCCGGTTGCTGAAATCAGAAAAGAGCCGGCATATTTATTTTGCCATAAATGAAATGCAATCTGATATTAGCGTGCTGATTTGTATTTGATTTTTAATATTATTATAAAATTATATAGGTAAATTTTTAAACTTTTATGAACTTCTGCCGTCGAGACATACTGCTTGCTTTTATTCTTGCAATTGCCACACTTACGACATATTGGCAGGTGAGACATTACGATTTTATCAACTACGATGATGAAGCATATATTTACATGAACCGTCATGTGACGGACGGACTGACATCAGGGAGTATTATATGGGCTTTCAGTGCTGTGCATTCAGGCAATTGGCATCCGGTTACATGGCTTTCCCACATGACAGATGTTGAATTCTTCGGGCGTCAGGCGGGACCGCATCATCTGGTGAATGTACTGTTTCACATCGCAAATGCTGTATTATTATTTTTTGTCCTTCTGCAACTAACCGGAGAGGTTTGGAAAAGCATCTTTGTCGCGGCATTATTTGCGCTTCATCCGCTCCATGTCGAGTCGGTGGCATGGGTGTCGGAGCGCAAAGATGTTCTCAGCACATTCTTTGCTTTTCTCACCTTGGGAAGTTATGCACAATATGTGAAACTCAAAT
>JAIFKL010000024.1 GCA_020049595.1 Desulfobacteraceae bacterium | reverse complement strand
TCCGGTACGGGCAATGCAGGAGCCATTTCTGTCACGGCAAAAGAGATGTCTGTCACAGACAATGCTTCTGTGGCTACGTCAGCTTCGGACAAGGGAAATGCCGGCGCAATCACGCTGAACGTGGAAAAACTCGATCTCAGCACGGGAGCGGCGATTGCTTCGGCAAGCATCTATCCTGAGACAAAGGTTTATACCGTAGCCGATCCCGCGGAACTGGAAAGTCTGTCCGGTGTTGCAAAGACAGGAGATATTGTAATTGTTCAGGATGCCGGAGACGGCAAACCGACAGCCGCGATTCTTAATGTGGGAGATTACTGGGTACAGATGACCGGCGAGATATTTACAGTTGACACGCTCTCCGAATTAGACGGACTGATTGACTACAACCACCCGGAAGACGGGGAAGGGAATATTGTCCTTGTGCGGAACGCCGGAAACGGCGAATCGGCAAGCTTTGTCTATAACGGATTCGTGTCGTGGCTGAAACTGAGCAAAGTCTGTACGGTTTCCGATCTCAAACAGAGGGAGAGTTTTCCTGCTTTTCCGGGTGATGTAGTCCGGGTAGATACGGGTGCCGGAGTTCCGGCGAATTTTACTTATACCGGTGAGAAATGGATACCTTACGGAAATGTCTCAACAGTTGCCGATCTTTCGGAACGAGACAAACTTTCAGTGCAGACAGGCGATGTCGCCAAAGTTGAAGATGCCGGCAACGGCGCTGGGAAAAGCTTTATTTTTGACGGAGAAAAATGGGCAGATTTTTACATGACCGGCAACGCTGGAACCATTGCTGTTCATGCGGATGACGCTGTGACGCTCAAAGATGACGCAACGCTCACCGCTGCGAGTACCGGCGGCATTCATGCCGGAGAAATACGTTTGGAAGCCCGCAGTCTGCAACTCAGCGACAGCGCTTCGATTTCCTCTGTAAGTCATTCTGTCGGAGACGCCGGAACGATTCGTATCCGAGCCGAAAACAGCCTCAGTCTGAATGACTCATCTGCTGTAACGACTGCGACCTTCGGACAGGGGAGAGGCGGCGATATAGAAGCAGAAGCCTCTGACATTGCCATAAACGGCAACGCGGCGATTTCATCGGCAAGCCATGCCACGGAAAACGGCGGGGCTGCGGGTGCGATTACGCTTAATGCCGGGGATTCGCTCCGGTTGCTCGGCGACAGCGCGCTGACCACCGAAGCAAAGGGCGCGGGCGGCGGCAAGATATTCGTGAACGCGGGAAATGAAATTTATCTGCTCAACGGCGGGATTACCAGCAGTGTGAAGCAGGGTGAAGGAAAAGGCGGCGACGTCACGACAAATTCAAAGTTTGTTATTTTAAATAACGGAGACATTACCGCCAATGCCGAAGAAGGGGACGGGGGCGCGATTTTCATCCGTACAGATAATTATATCCGATCATCTGACAGCAAGGTGACTGCCACATCAAAGCGGGGCAATGACGGAACTGTAAAAATCGAAGCGCCGGATACGGATGTCAGCAAAGATATTAACGTATTGCCGGTCAGTTACATTGACGCTGCAAGATGGATGAGAACGCCCTGCTCGGAAAGAACCGGAGAAAAGATGAGTCATTTTGTAATAGAAGGACGTGACGCTGTAGCAATATCCTATGACGACTGGCTGCCGTCGCCGATGATGCGGGTCGGCGGCTCAAATTCTGAAACACAAAAGCCCGAACATCCCTGAAAACTGTAGCGCGCCGAAGTTAAAGACAGGCAGGCAACTTTACACAACGGGCGCATCGGGTGAATTGCATCTGTTTTCAGCCTCGGCACCCTGCCAAACGGATAAGTTATTCTTTCCACCGTCATAATTTGCGCTTTCCGAATTTTCAGTAAAACGCCCAGGCTTAAAACAGACGCAAATCGTTTTGCAGAAACGCAGATTATTCCGGCGGAAGGGGGATTGTTTGTATTTCCGTGTTTTAAAATTTGCCGGATTCCAATTTCTGAGAAAGATATTCCACCTGTTTGCGGACAGAAGCGTCTTCTTTCAAGCCTTTTTCCACCGCGGCAACTGAATGAAGAATCGTGGCATGATAACGGTTAAAGACTTTTCCGATCACCTGAAGGGGCTGGTCGGTGTATTTCCGCACTAAATAAATGGCAATCTGCCGGGGCCAGACCAGCGATTTTTTCCGGGACTTGGAAAGCATCTCATCTGCTGAAATATTGTAATGCTTGCAAACCACTTTCTTAATCGCGTCCGCGCCGATGGTTTTGCGTTGCTGAACAATATTTTGCACCACACTTTCGGCAAGACTGAGATCAATGGAACTTCCCATCAGCGAGGCTTTTGCCGTCACGCCGATCAGACCGCTTTCCAACTGCCTGACATTTTCCGAAAGTTCGCTTGCCAGATAATCTCTCACCTCTTTGGGAATGTCGTATCCGTTTTCTCTGACTTTTTTCTCCAATATCCGTATCCGTGTTCTGAAGTCCGGCGCCTCAATATTGGAAATCAGACCCGATGACAGCCGGGACCGCAGTTGTTCGCTCAGTCTGGGAATATCGCCGGGTTTGCAGCAACTCGTGAAAATAATTTTCTTTTCCGCATTAAAAAGATAATCCAGCGCCAGCGAAAGCTCAACCTGAGTCCGCTCTTTTCCGTTCAGAAAATGAACATCTTCCAGCAGCAGGACATCGCAGCCGTTTCTGTATTTTTCCTTGAAAAATTCAAATGAGTTGTTTTGAAATGAATGGATCATTTCATTCATAAAATCTTCGGCGGTAATATAATAAACTTTTTCAAAAGGATGATTCGACAGAATGTGATGGCCGATGGCTTGGGACAGATGACTTTTTCCCATGCCGGTTGAGGAAAGCAGTAAGAGAGAATTCTGTGTCAACTCCTTCTGCGATGCAAGTGAAAGCGCGGCTGAATAGGCAAAATCATTGTTGCTGCCCACCACAAAGCGGTCAAAAGTAAAATCCTTTCGCAAAAGACGCCCCCCGGACTGAGGCGCATGAATATCAGGAAGACTTAACTGAATATCCGGTTCCGGAATATCCGGCTTCTTTTTTTTGGGATTCTCTTTTTCTTCGGAAATAGCGATTAAAATTTTATACAATTTTCCTGTCATCCGTCTGAATTCCGACTCGATCATCAGGGCATAGTGATCCTCAATGCGCTTTTTATAAAAAAAGTTGGGACAGGAAAGCGCAACCACCTCTCCCTCCCCTTCTTTAAACTCAAGCGGCTCGATCCACATTTTATAAATATGAATCGGAATTCGCCCTTTAATTACAGCTTTTACTTTTTCCCAGATCGCTTTCATTATGATTTTTTTTCGCTTAGTTTCGCTTATCGGAGACGGAATCAGAGGGCAAAAAAGGATTAAAAAAAATTTCCCCCTATTCAGCCCGGAAACAGGAGGAAAGCAGTTGTTTTTTCTGAAACGCTTGAAATATTTATCTGCCTATTTAAAACATTCTGCTGTTTCAGTCAAACGGAATAGAACTGCTTTGCATTCGTTTTCAAGCTGCCTGCCGGAAATGAATACCGCTTTGATTTTATTGTCTTATATATCATAATTAGACACAAGTAGCTCTAAATACGCCTTTTTCAGAATTTATGATTTTTATTCAAAAATTTAAAGATGATATGCTATTTTTGAGGGGATTTGAAACAGAAGATTTTCGCTTAAAAATTCAGATTATCTTTGAAAATCTCCGATTTTTAAAAAACAGCGGTAGGGGTAAGCCCCTGTGCTTACCCTTTTGGTGGGCATTTCATGCCCACCCTGCATAAAGGGCAACCACGGGGGGTTGCCCCTACTCCCGATAATGGCATCCGATGCTGATTTTGTTTTTCCACGCGGCATCTGTGACGGTAATCGCGGCCCGTACTGCGTTTCGCAACCCGATCAGGCTGTCGGTAAGGCGGGTGACGCGGTAAAAATGCTCGATTTCCACTTCCAGATTGCGGAGTTCCCGAATTGCCCGCTTCAAACGGGGAGCAGTCCGCACCAAGCCCACATAATTCCACATAATATGTTTGATATAACTCATATCCTGACTGATGAGCGCGGGGTCCGGCGTCTCCAATCCGTTGTCTTTCCAGGGCGGAATGTCTTCTCTGTGTACCGAGGGATATTTCTCTGTGTTGCGAAGAATATGCTGCGCCGCTTTTTTTCCCCACACAAGTCCTTCCAACAAAGACGTGCTTGCAAGACGGTTGGCACCGTGAAGCCCGGTACATGCCACTTCTCCCACAGCATAGAGATTGCGGATGGTTGTCCTGCCCCATTTGTCAACCCAGATGCCCCCGCAGAAATAATGCGCCGCCGGCACCACCGGAACCAGATCACGCGTGATGTCAATACTGTATTTCATGCAACTGTCATAGATATTCGGAAATTCCCGCCGAATCCGCCGCGTCGGAATGTAAGAACGCAAGTCTAAATAAACATTTGAAATATCCCGTTTAAGCATTTCCTGATGAATGCTGCGCGCCACAATGTCTCGCGGGGCAAGGTCTTTCCATTCCGGCGCGTAATGCTGCATAAAAGGTTCGCCGTCCGCATGAACCAAACGTGCGCCTGCGCCCCTAACGGCTTCGGAGATGAGATGCTGGGGCGCGTTGGGATGATAGAAAGTCGTCGGATGAAACTGCACAAATTCCGCATTAATGACATTTGCGCCCGCGCGATAAGCCATTGCAAGACCGTCTCCCCTTGCGCCGCTCGGATTTGTGCTTCGCAGAAAGATTTTCCCCAGCCCGCCGGTGGCAAGAATCGTATTTTTCGCGAGACATCGGACAACGATTTCCTCCGCGCGGTTAAAAATGTATGCACCCGCGCAGGAAGGCGGCTCATAAACCGAGAGCCGGTTCAGGGAGTGATGAGAGGGCGTGAGCAAATCCACAGCCGTGTGATATGTCAGAAGCCTGATATTCGGATGCGCCTGCACGGCTCTGATGAGCGCGATCTCGATGGCTTTGCCGGTGGCATCGGTGGCGTGAACAATGCGCGGAATGGAATGACCGCCCTCACGGGCAAGAGACAATTCGCCGTTTTCTGACAGGTCAAATTCCACGCCGATTTTTTCCAAGAGGATTTTTTTGACAAGACCGGGGCCTTCTTCTGCCAGAATTGAGACCGCTCCGGGATTGCAATGCCCCGCACCTGCCCGGATAATATCTTCTGACAGCAGTTCTTTTGAGTCCTCATTTCCACGGAAAATAATACCGCCCTGGGCATAGTAAGTGTTTGACTCATGGGGGTCTTGGGAACGCGTCACCACTGTCACGGACACGCCTTTGTCTGCCAGCAGCAGCGCGGCTGTACAGCCTGCAATGCCGCAGCCGATCACCAATACGTCGCTTTCGATTAACTCTGTCATTTTGGGTTGTCCTGCAAAGGTAGTACCCGGTTAATTTAATTCTGAAGAGTTCACAGTAAAGCGGGTTTGAAACCCGCTTTACACTTAGGAATGCGGCAATGTTCTGCTGTCAGTCAGAATTAAATTAACTGTGTAGTAGGGACTGTAATCTGAGAAACTAAGTTTTTTCAAAAAAAATTAGTTTCTGAATCACTGCTTGCGCGCCGCTACCTCATGTTTTTCATCTGCATTATCCGATAGCCAGCATTCGTTCTACGGACAGAACCGCCCGGACACGAATATCTTCCGGCACTTCAATCACATACTGATTGTATTTCAGTGCGTTGAGCGTACTTTCCAGCGTAATTTTTTCCATGTGGGGACAGCGCTGTCTGCATAACCGGAGAATTTCTTTCTGAGGATACGCCGCCGCGATATTGTCTCCCATCGCACATTCGGTGAGCAGCAGATATTGAGGCGCTGTGCTTTCTTCCACATATTTAATCATGGCAGACGTGCTTCCCGCAAAATCTGCCGCTGCTGTAACTTCGGGGCTGCATTCCGGGTGCGCCAGAATCACCGCATCAGGGAACTGCTTTCGGATGTCAGCGATGTCTTCTACGGTGAATTTCTCATGAACTTCGCAGCGTCCTTTCCAGCCGATCATCTGATAATGCTGTTCCTGTTCGGATTTATCATTTGTCTCAGCGCGCAATTTCGGAAAGATAATCTGCTTTCCGGTTTGCCGCGCCACATTTCTCGCCAAATACTCATCGGGCAGAAATATGACAGCATCATCTTTCAGTGAAGCCACGACTTTTGCGGCATTGCCCGAAGTGCAGCACAGATCGCACTCGGCTTTGACATCCGCGTAAGTATTCACATAAGTAATGACCGGAACACCCGGAAACTGCTTTTTCAGCGATCTGACATCTTCTGCGCTGATGCTTTCCGCAAGGGAGCAGCCTGCTTTCTGAGCGGGAATCAGCACCGTCTTTTCCGGGTTGAGGATTTTCGCTGTTTCCGCCATAAATTCCACGCCGCAGAAGACAATGATGTCTTTGTCGCTCTTGGCAGCTTTCCGGCTCAGTTCCAATGAATCGCCAGTGTAGTCGCAGACAGAGAGAAACAGCGCCGGCTCCATGTAGTTATGCCCCAGAATGACGGCGTTTTTTTCTGCTTTGAGTTTATTGATTTCACCGGCAATTTCGGATTTAAGCCTCAGTTCTTCATCTGAGTAGAACGCGGCAAGCCGCGCTTTCATTTTTCGATAGACTTCTTCACTCGTCATGTATGCTTCCTTATTTTGTCTCGTTCCCATGCTCCACTCATTAGAGTAAAACGGGTTTGAAACCCGTTCTACATGCAAAAGCTTCGCTCCGATTAGCAGAGTAAAACGGGTTTGAAACCCGTTCTACATGCAAAAGTTTCGCTCCGATTAGCAGAGTAAAACGGGTTTGAAACCCGTTCTACATGCAAACGCCGGGGCTTGGGAAACGATGATTCGGAGATGCTCAAAGCAACAGACTGATATCCATGGCTTTTGCCGAATGCGTCAGCATCCCCACGGAGATATAGTTCACACCTGTGGCGGCAATGTCTGCGACATTCTCCAATGAGACATTCCCGGATGCCTCTAACGGCACTCTGCCCGATGTCACACGAACCGCTTCCCGCATTTGCTCCGAGTTCATATTGTCGAGCATGATGCGATCCACGCCGAGCGCCAATGCCTCCTGCAATTCAGCCAGATTTTTGACTTCAACTTCAATTGCCCGTTTCCGGCTGTCTTTTGCCCGCACGCACGCGACTGTTGCGGAAATGCCGCCCAGCGCCGCGATATGATTGTCTTTGATGAGTACCATATCGAACAGCCCGAAACGGTGATTCTGTCCCCCGCCCAAGCGTACCGCCCATTTATCGAAAACACGAAGACCCGGCGCGGTTTTTCTCGTGTCAAGAATCACGGCGGATGTGCCTTTCACCGCGTCCGCAAACTGACGGGTGAGTGTGGCAATTCCCGACATTCTTTGGAGAAAATTCAATGCCACTCTTTCACCCGTGAGGATTGCCTGACCGGGACCTCGGACTTCGGCAAAGACTTGTTTGACTCCTACCTGGTCCCCGTCTGAGACATGAGAAATAAACTCAAGCCTTTCATCCACAAGCGAAAATGTCAGCTTCGCCGCTTCCAAGCCTGCAATGATTCCGACAGATTTGGCGATAAATTTTCCGTGCAAAACCGCGTCAGGCGGAATCGTACACAGCGTTGTCACATCGCCGTCGCCGATGTCTTCTTCAAGCGCACGGCGGATAATGTCTCCATGGTTGTTTGTCATTTTTATTTGTCGCAATTATTTTTGTCCCGAAGGGACATCAGAGAATAGACCGGCGATTTATCGCCGGGAACGGGAGACACCCATCAATTTAAGTCCCGTAGGGACGTCCGAGGGTTATTTAATAATCTCAGCCGTCCCTACGGGACTCACTGGAATTACCGCATATTTCTTTCCCGGCAATGAATTGCCGGGCTATTCTCATAAGTCCCTACGGGACAATTCAGGCAGAAAAATTTTCCAGAAAATACCGATGTATTCGCGAATCATCGGTCAGTTCCGGGTGAAACGCGAGCGCGAGAATATTTCTGTTTCTCACCATCACAGGCTTTTTATCCAATTCAAGCAGAATCTCCACATCCGATCCGACCGCGGTGATCTGCGGCGCACGGATAAATATCGCCCGAAATGGCGAGTCATTCGCCAGAAAGGGAAGTTTCACTTCGCTGATAAATGAGTCAATCTGTCTGCCGTAAGCATTCCGTTTCACAGAAATATCAATCAGTTGCAAGGGCGTGATGCGCTCGTCATCCACCTGTGAGGCAAGCATGATCATGCCCGCGCAGGTTCCCATGATCGGACGGGTCAGCGAAAACTCACGAATCGGCTCATACATCCCGTAAAGGCGCATCAGCTTTGTCAGCGTGGTGGATTCTCCGCCCGGAATGACCAATCCGTCACAGGCATCTAATTCTTTTGCTTTTTTGACTAAAAGCGTGTCAACATGCAACGATTTCAGCATCGCCTCATGTTTTGCAAAATCTCCCTGCAATGCCAAAATTCCGATTTTGCGCCCTGTCATGTTACCAGCCCCGTTCCTGTAGCCGCTGTTCCGGCGGCAAATCTTTCATTTCAATACCGGGCATGGCTTCACCGAGTCCGCTGGAAATTCTCAGGAGAATTTCAGGATCATCGTAATGCGCCACAGCCTGCACAATGGCATGTGCGCGGGGTTTCGGATCCGTTGACATGAAAATTCCCGAACCCACAAACACCGATTCTGCGCCCAACTGCATCATCAATGCCGCGTCCGCAGGCGTGGCAACGCCCCCTGCCGCAAAATTCGGAACCGGCAGTTTGCCGAGTTCCGCGGTCTTTTTGACCCATTCATACGGCGCGCCCATTTTCTTGGCAATCGCCATCAACTCATCTTCGCCGGAAATTGTCAGTTCACGGATTTCACGCATGACTTGTCTCATGTGGCGAACCGCTTCCACGATATTGCCGCTGCCGGCTTCGCCTTTGGTGCGGATCATTGCCGCGCCTTCTCCGATGCGGCGCAGGGCTTCGCCCAGATTCCGGCACCCGCAGACAAAGGGAACTTTGAAGGCATGTTTGTTGATATGGTTTGTCTCATCCGCAGGCGTCAGAACTTCGCTTTCATCAATAAAATCAACGCCCATCTGCTGCAAAATCTGTGCTTCCGCGAAATGTCCGATGCGGCATTTTGCCATCACGGGAATGGAGACAACTTTCTGAATCTTTTGAATAATAACTGGGTCCGCCATGCGCGCCACGCCCCCGGCTTTGCGAATCTCTGCGGGAATGCGCTCCAAAGCCATTACGGCTACCGCGCCGGCTTCTTCCGCAATTTTAGCCTGTTCAGGCGTTGTTACATCCATTATGACGCCGCCTTTGAGCATTTCGGCGAGTCCGACATTTGTTTCAAATCTTTCTTTTTCCATTAATATAGCTCCTAAATAGCTTCTAAAATAACGCAGGGGCGCGCCCCTGCGGATTAAAAATCATTTTGCCTGTTTTATAGCACACCATTCACCGCACATCGAGCAGGGAATTTCTTTATTATCATCACCGCCGCATGTGTCTGCTTTTTCAAGATATTTTGAAAATTTATCCTGATCTATGCAGAATTTTTTCTGCGTTTCCCAGTCAAAATTTTTTCTTGCTATAGATATTTCAAGATTTCTGCGGATTTCTGCGGGGCATTTCCGGCTGAGGTCTGCGGCGGCAGCCGCGATTTTGGATGCGATAACGCCTTCCCGGACATCCTCAAGCGTGGGCAGGCGCAGATGTTCCGCTGGCGTAACATAACAGAGAAAATCCGCGCCGTAATATGCCGCCAACGCGCCGCCGATAGCCCCGGTAATATGGTCGTATCCCGCGGCATAGTCCATAACTAACGGTCCCAGCACATAAAAAGGCGCGCCTTCACAGATTTCTTTCTCTCTGATGATGTTTTCCTCTATCAGATGCAACGGCACATGACCGGGACCTTCCACCATGACCTGCACGTTTGCGGCTTTGCAGCGCCGAACCAATTCGCCGAGAACTTCCAATTCCGCAAACTGCGCCTCGTCATTGGCGTCCGCAGTGCAGCCGGGGCGCAGTCCGTCCCCCAGCGACATGGTAATATCGTATTCTGCGGCGATTTTCAGAATTTTATCAAAATGTTCGTACAAAAAATTTTCTTTCTGATGATGGCGCATCCACCGGACAATCACGGAACCGCCCCGGCTGACCACGCCGAGAATCCTCTTTTCTATCAAGGGAATATGCACTTTCCGCACACCAGCGTGGATGGTCATAAAATCAACTTTTTCTTTTGCCTGTTTTTCTAAAATATTCAGAAAGTGTTCGATTGTCAACTGTTCCGGGCTTTCCAATCCGATCATTGCCTCGTATATCGGCACGGTTCCGAGGGGAACATTAAATTTTTCGATAATATTTTTTCGGAATTGGCTGATATTTCCGGCAATGGACAAATCCATTACCGCATCCGCGCCGCTCTCGACCGCGACCTGAGTTTTCTTCATTTCTTCGTCCGGACTGCACCGGTGCGGCGAAGTTCCGATATTGGCATTAATCTTGATGCGGGTTCCTCTGCCGATGGCAATCGGATCAAAGCCGCTGCGCCGATTGTTGCGGGGAACCACCACATATCCGTCAAGAATGTCTTGGATAAGTTCCTGAACGCCGATGCCCTCATCTTTTGCTATTTTATGAATAAAATTCGGAAGAGCTTTCTGTTTCAGTTCGTCAATCAGTGTTGTCATTTTCTGTCTCCGATGCAAATAAAATTATTGGAACCAAGTCAGGGGAATTTTACGCCGTATGCAACTTTTTTACCGCAAAGTCCGCAAAGGCGCAAAGGTTACGCAAAGAGCGCAAAGACTTATCCTTGCGAACCTTGCGGAATCTTTGCGCCCTTTGCGGTTCGGAAAAAGTTGCACATCATGTGAATTTTATAAATGGCTATATCGGACATTAAGGGGGCTGTCAAGCCAAAATACACGGGTGTCTTAACATTCCAATACTTGGGACAGTTTTCGGATTTACAAGAAAAATCTCATTTTGTTCAGCAGGCGGGGGGAAGCGATGACCTTATACGGATTCGCTTTCAAATATCGGTCTTTTCAGACCGTAAAGCGCCCCGGCTGAAAACAGATTCAAACCGCTGAAACCGCCTGAAAAGCGGTTTTACGGATTTACCTTGTCAACTTTCCCCGACATGTCACTCAACTGTCATATCTTACTTTTATTGTTGACCCTGCACGTCTGACATGCTAATTCCTGACGAAATTAATTTTATTTTGTTAATCTGACAGATTTTAAACTTTATCGGGAATAAGCAGTGAATTTTCTTGCAAAGACGCTTTTATATCTCGCAAAGGCGCAAAGAACGCAAAGAGATTTGACAAATTTTTAAAAGTTGTCAAATCTTCTTTCAAATTTACTTTGCGGACTCTGTGCCTTTGCGAGACACAAAAGCCGTTGTGAGAACCTTTCAAATCAGGATAAAGGAGGCAAATACCATGACAGATATGTTTGCGGATTACAAAAATCAATTAACAGAAAAACAGAAAAAAAACAGCTCTCTTTCAGATGTTCCGCCCCTACCTGAAAAACAGGGAGAAGAAAAACAGTTCGAGTATCTTCATCGGGGACCCTTTACCATGCTGAAAATAAATCTCAGGGCAGGCGAGAGGATCAAGGCTGAATCTGATGCGATGGTTGCAATGAGCGCGACGGTCAGCGTTGAGGGGAAACTGGAAGGAGGGATTCTCGGCGGACTCGGAAGGATGCTTGCCGGTGAGAAATTTTTCTTTCAGACCCTTGCGGCGCAGCACGGTCCCGGTGAAGTCTATCTGTCACCCGCCATGCCGGGCGATATTACAGATATCGAAATGGACGGCGCAAATTCATATATTCTTCAGAAAGACGGCTTTTTTGCCGGTTCTGAGGGAATTACGATCAGCACAAAGGTTCAGAATCTTGCACAGGGTTTCTTTTCAGGAGAAGGCTTTTTTGTCATAAAAGCCAGCGGCAGAGGAATGCTTTTTATCAGTTCTTACGGCGCAATTCATCCCTTTGAACTGGCTGCCGGAGAAGAAATCATTATTGATAACAGCCATCTGGTGGCATGGCATGAAAGCATGAATTACACCATTGAAAAAGCCTCATCCGGCTGGATATCGTCTTTTACATCAGGCGAAGGATTGGTCTGCCGTTTCCGGGGACCCGGCAGGGTGCTGATTCAGACCCGAAATCCCAGAGGATTCGGGGGATGGATACGGCAGTTTATTCCGGCGAAATAATGTTTCTCGCTTAAAATTTCTCGCAAAGGCGCAGAGAACGCAGAGTAAAGCGAATTTTTAATTCGCTTTAAAGCGATTTGCAAAATCGCTTTACTGACACCGCTTTGCGGACTTTGCGCCT
>JAIFKL010000087.1 GCA_020049595.1 Desulfobacteraceae bacterium | reverse complement strand
CGCCGGGGCAGAGGAAGCCGCAAGTTTGTTGCGGCAGTGGCTGAATGCAAAAGAGGGAGAAAATTTTTCTTTTGCGGAATGGAAACAACGATTGGAAGAAAAAGGGATTTTTATTTTTCTGACCGGCAAATATAAAGGCTGGTCTCATATTGACAAAGAAATTTTCAGGGGGCTGGCTGTGTTTCATGCCGTGCTGCCGATTATCATCATCAATGATTCCGATGCGAAAAAGGCGCAGTCATTCACATTGTTTCACGAACTGGCTCATCTGCTTAAAAAAGAGAGTGCTGTTGACGGATGGAACGCTGATCTGCCGCCCGGCGAAGAATGGTGTGATGATTTTTCAGGCAGCGTATTGATGCCTGCCCGGCAGGTCATCGCTGCTGCGGGAAAAATAACAGACTTGGATGATGTAAAAAAAATTGCCCAAGATTTCAAGGTGAGTCCTTATGCACTGTCAGTACGTCTTCGGCGTCTGAATCTGATCTCTCGTACCGAATATGAAAAGTTTGAAAAACTGTTGAAAGAAGAGTACAGAAACATGTTGGATAAATTGAAAAACAGCTCCGGCGGTCCTCCCAGAAACCGTGTCGAGGAAGTTCTTAACCAGTATGGGCGCATTTATTCAAGAGCGGTTTTTCAGGCTTATCATGCTAAAGATATCGGGCTTCAAAAACTCTGTCAGCTCTTTGATTTGAAAAATCCCTCTTATGCCCTGAAACTGGAAGGAAAAATATGAAAACCGGATACTGTCTGGATGCCAATATTTTTATGACTGCATGGTATGTCATACCAATTCGCTTTCAAACATTGTTTTTTGCAGAGACGCACGGCCGTGCGTCTCTACAGCCGTGCGTCTCTGCGCCGCATATTTTTTGACAGCGAATTGGTATCAGGTATGCGGAACAGCGGCAACCGCCTGCCAAAAAAAGCAATTATAAAATACCGCTGATATGTACGGAAGAAAATGTTGACTGCATCAATTTTATTTCAATGCTTGAAAATCTTGAGATAAGGATTTAGTTTAATGGGAAATCGCATAGACAAACTTATCATTAACAGTCCTTATGAAGAACCGGGGCAGCATTGGTTCTATGAGAGGGAAAGCCGCAATTTTCACATCAAAAAAGGGAGACGCCCGGCCGGTTATGTCATGGCAACACCCGATTCCAAAGCCTTTGATGATCCGGGAATTTTTGTAGAAATTGAATTGGTCAACAAAATCCGACCGAGAGTCAAAGCATGGCGGGAAGCGGGCTATCCCGGAGTGACAGGCATGACCAAACGGCTTCTGGCGCATTGGCAGGACCCGGAAGAACGCAAAGACCGAAGATTTTTCTTCTGCCAGTTGGAAGCCATCGAAACCCTGATTTGGCTGACAGAAGCGCCGGCAGCCGACAAAGTGGGGATTGACATCAAAGGCGACGGGGGGCAGTTTGAACGCTGGTGCAGTAAAATGGCAACAGGTTCCGGCAAGACCGTCATCATGTCCATGATTATTGCATGGAATTTTCTGAATAAAGTCACCCATCCGACAGATGCCCGATTCAGTAAATACGCTCTGGCTCTGGCACCGGGGCTTACGGTCAAAAGCCGTTTGCAGATATTGCAGCCCGCTCACGGGCAGAATTACTACGAAGCCTTCAATATCGTTCCTGCGGCATTGATGGACAGGCTTCGGCAGGGCAAAGTCATCATTCACAACCGGCATGTTCTGGCATGGGATTCGCAGGAAAAGATCAATGCAAAAGTTGCCAAAGGACAACTGCGTTCCGCAGATAAACGCAAACGCATGGAAATCAGCGGAGAGGCATATATCCGTCAGGTCTTGGGCGGAATGGGCAATGCCCGGAATATCATTGTTTTAAATGACGAAGCGCACCATGCTTGGCGAATGAATCCCGAAGTCTTTGGAAAATACAGAAGAAAAGGCTCGGACAAGGACAGCGCCGAAGAAGCCACGACCTGGGTCGGCGGATTGGACAAAATCCATGAACAGAGAGGCATTTTGAGATGCTTTGACCTTTCAGCCACGCCTTTTGCCCCCTCCGGGAAGAATGCCGCGGAGGAAAGCCTGTTCACATGGATAGTTTCAGATTTCGGTTTAAATGATGCCATCGAATCAGGCTTGGTAAAAACGCCGAGAGTGGTTGTCCGTGATGACAGCGAATGCACAAAAGAGTTGAAGTCAAGGCTTTACCACATTTATGCAGATGATGAAGTAAAAGACGACATCAACCGCAAAGCGGATGAAACCGAGGTACTGCCTGACTTGCTCATCAATGCCTATTACCTGTTGGGAAAAGACTGGCTGGAGACCAGACAGAAGTGGAAATCCGAGGGGCATAAAGTTCCGCCCGTGATGATTACTGTAGCCAACCGGACAGAAACATCATCCAGAATAAAATATGCTTTTGACCATCATCAAATCTTAATCCCTGACCTCTGTGTACCGGAAAAAACTCTCCAGATTGACAGTAAAGTTTTGGAAAGTGCGGAGGCGGAAACACAGGCGATTGAAATAGAAGCTGAAACAGGTGAAGACAGCGAAGAAAACAGTCCGAAACTGACCCGCAGGCAGCAGGCAGAATTGCTCCGCCTGACGGTGGACACGGTTGGAAAAGAAGGGGAGCCGGGAGAGCAAATTCAGAATGTGATTTCAGTCGGCATGTTGTCCGAAGGCTGGGATGCCAAGACCGTAACCCACATCATGGGTTTGCGGGCATTTTCAAGTCAGATGCTTTGCGAGCAGGTTGTGGGAAGAGGATTGAGGCGGGTCAGCTATGATGATGTGGGAGAAGACGGATTGTTTGAGCCGGAATATGTCAATATATTCGGCGTTCCCTTTACTTTTTTACCGCATGAAGGCGGCCAAGGAACTCCCCCGCCGCCGAAACCGAAAACTAGAATTGAACCGGTTAAAGAAAAGGCTCAACATGAAATCACCTGGCCGAATATTCTGCGAACAGACTCTGTTTACCGTCCGCAGTTGTCATTGGATTGGAATAAGGTAAAAACACTGGAAATTGATCCTTACGAATCAATAACAGAAGCGGAATTGGCAGCCCTTATATCCGGCAAGGCAAATCCGAAAGTGAAATCAGCCATCGGACTTGACCGGATTGCAGAGGATACACGGGTTCAGACCATTATTTTTCGTATTGCATCAACTATTTACAATTCAGAAAAACGACCGGATTGGAAAGGAAGCAAAGAAGTCTTTTTAGCCCAGATTGTGAGAATTGTCGAACAATTCATTGATTCGGATAAAATAGGAATTAAGAATGACCTGTTTCATCAGGACGACAAGAAACGCAAGATTCTGATTATTTTGAACATGAACAGGATTGTTCAGCATATCTGGTCAGAAATACGAGCGGTAAATACCGAGAAACTCACACCCGTTTTTGACAAAGAAAAAGCAATCCGTTCAACCGGGGACATGCGTACATGGTACACGAGCAAACCTTGCGAGCGGACTGAAAAATCGCACATCAGTCATTGCGTTTATGACAGCCGATGGGAGGCATCGGAGGCATATTTTTTTGACAAATCAGACTTGGTAGAATCCTTTGTAAAGAATGAGCGTTTAGGCTTTGCGATATTGTACAGCTATCAAGGAGTGATAAGAAAATATTACCCTGACTTCATCATAAGACTGTCCAACGGAGAATATTTGATTTTAGAGATAAAAGGCATTGACGATCCGCAAAACCGGACCAAACGTGAGTATCTGAACGAATGGGTAAAAGCGGTAAACAATCATGGCGGACTCGGAAAATGGCATTGGAATGTTTCCTTTCATCCGAGCGACATAGAATCAAAGCTCAAGATGTCGGAAAAGGCTGACTTCGGACAGTAATGCAGAAACAGCGATTCGGAATCGGAATCTGATACCGAATCGCTTTCAAAGATCGGTCTTTTCAGTCGTAAAGCGATTTTTCAAATCGCTTAAACGGTTTTACGGAGTTCAGATTGTAAAGCGATTTTTCAAATCGCTTAAACCGCCTGAAAAGCGGTTTTACGGAGTTCAGATCGTAAAGCGATTTTTTAAATCGCTGAAACCGCTTAAAAAGCGGTTTTACGGAGTGCGAATCGTAAAGCGATTTTTTAAACCGCTTAAACCGACTGAAAAGCGGTTTTACGGAGTGCGGATCGTAAAGCGCCCCAGGCTGAAAACACCCGGCTAAAAATAGATAAATCGCTTAAACCGCTTAAAAAGCGCCGAAGCTTAAAACAGATATGGAGATTGCTCAAACCGCTTAAAAAGGGCCCGGCTTGAAACAGATACGGAGAACACCGTTTCTGATCGCGAATTGGTATGAACAGTCGTTTGAAACACGGATTCGCCGGCCGGACCTCAGCACTTATCCAAATAAGGAAATTGAAATTAATATGAAATTCAGCACAAAACTGATAATACTTGTTGTCATTCCTCTCAGCGCATCTTTCATATTTGCGGTTTCAACGATTCGGGTCCGATTTGAAGATTTCAGAAATGCAGATATTATGGAACGCAATATTGAACTTATGATGGAAACTTCAAAGCTGATCAGCTTAATCCAAAAGGAAAAAGAACCCGATCTTTCCTTAAAAATCAGCGATGATCTTGTCAGAACCCGTGAAAGCCGAATCCTAAGAGAACTGACGATATTTGCAGGCGCTTTGAAAACATCGGAAATTGACTCCAAATCAAAGACGCTCGTAACAGACAGCATTGCCGAACTGGAAAGTCTGCTCAAGGATACACAGCAGAAAGGGAAAAATTCGTCCGAACCCCCTGTTATGGAAAAATACAATAAGATCATTTCAAAACTGATGTGTCTGGGGACAGCGGCTGCCAACGCAAAAACAACCAAAGGCATCGGCAAGGTGATGAGTACAATGACAATTCTGGAACGTGCGAAAGTGAACGCGGCTCTGCTGAGAGATGAACTGACGCTTATCCTGACCGAGCAGTCCGTATTGGCAGAAGAAAGAATTTTCTCGCTTATAAAATTGAAGGGAGAGGTGGATATCAATCTTGATTCCGCGTCGGTAATTTCTGATAAAAGCAGAGAAGATATAAAAAAACTGATGAACGGTGAAAAATGGAAAAAATTTGATATGCTGTTCGGCAAAGTTCTGAAAAATGCTTCCGAAGGCAGCTACGATGAAAAACCGGAATCCTGTTATGATGTTGCCGATCATCTCTTAAAACAGATCACAGAGATAACAGACTATGAGTTTGAACTTTTACATAACCGTGCGATAACTATCGAATCTGAATCTGAAAAAAATATCCGCTTCTTAATGACTGCTTTTATACTGCTGCTTGCCTTTATGATCTTTATCTCTTTTTCAGTGGCGCAGAGCATTATCAGACCTGTCAGACAGATAACAGACAGTCTTTCCGAAAGCGTAACCGAACTGCTGATTGCTTCAAAGGAAATCTCATCTGCCAGTATGACAGTGGCGGAAGGTTCCTCAGAACAGGCTTCCGCTTTGGAAGAAAATACGGCATCTCTTGAAAGATTGGCATCTATGGCAAAACAAAATTCGGACAATACGGTTCAAGCCGTTAATATGATGTCAGAAGTTGTGGGGCTTGTCAACGAAGTTAAGATAAGTGCGGAAGAATTAACCGGACTTATAAATGCCATCTCTGATACCGGGAAGGAAACTCAGAAGATTATCAAAACAATAGACGATATCGCCTTTCAGACAAACCTTCTTGCGCTTAATGCGGCAGTGGAAGCTGCCCGTGCGGGAGAATCCGGCAGCGGTTTTGCAGTGGTTGCCGGTGAAGTGAGGAATCTGGCCCTGCGGTCAGCCGCAGCAGCAAAAAATACAGGGGAATTAATAGAAAATTCATATAAGATGATTAAAGACAGTTCGGAATTGGCGGACAGAACGAACAAAGCCTTTATCCATGTTGCCGAATACGCAGAAAAAGCCGGTGAGCTGATCAGGGAAGTCGGCATCGCTTCTCAGGGTCAGGTACAGGGCATCAGCCAAAATAATGAGGCAGTATCGGAAATAAATAAAGTGACGCAGCAAAATGCAGCGATTGCACAAGAGTTTGCTTCAACTTCCGAAGAGTTGAATTTTCAAGCCGGTCAGATAAATGAATTTATAAATCGGCTCGCTGTAATTGTTTATGGGAACAAGTCTTCCGGTCAGCAAACCTGACAGTACGAACTGAGTTTTTAAGAAACTTTGATAGAACTAGGGCGGGTATTCATGCCCGCCGTTTTTATCAGATATCAGATGATAAAAGGTGTCAAATTTTTGTCAGCGCAGCCCCTTCACTGCAATGTCAGTGCTTCTGCATCACTACCTTATCTTTGCGGGCTTTGCGACTTTGCGAGAAGCTTTTTACCTTCACTCTGTCTGTCCTTCATTCAGGACAATAATTTCCACCCGCCGATTTTTCCGTCGCCCCTCTTCGGTGCTGTTGTCAGCAACAGGACGGCTTTCGCCGTAGCCTTTTGCCTTAATCCTGTCTGCTCTGACGCCTTTGGATACAAGGACTGATTTCACTGCCTCAGCCCGTTGCCGGGAAATCGAGAGATTCAGCGATTCACTGCCCGTGCTGTCGGTATGCCCTTCAATCAGCATATAACGGTTCGGATTCTTTTTCAGGAAATCAAGCAGTTTGTTAATCTGATCCGCTGTTACCGGGCGAAGTTCGGCTTTGCCCGATGCGAAAGACGTCTCTCCCAGCGTGAACACTGTCCCCCGTGAATTTTCCGAATCTCCTCGGCGGAGACGCTCCATCTGCTTTTCAGCCGATTTCTGCTCCGCGACCGCTTCGGCAATCTGAACTTTTCTTTCCGCAAGATACGCCAATCGCTCGATTTCCGCCTTACCTTTAGCCGATTCTGCGGCTTCCAATGCCCGTGAGGCTTCGCTCATTTCTGCCGACGCGTGGGAGGAAACCTCAGGATTGGCGGCGGCTCTGGAATAAGCCTCCCGCGCATGATCGAGGAGCATAAGATTTTCAGATTTGCCGCTGCATCCGGCAGTCATTGCCGCTGCTGTCAGCAGGCTGAAAAGGAAAATTTTGAACAAGTCGGAATAAATGTGAGTCATTGTCTTCATTTCTTTTTTCTCCCTGATATGATTTTACAGGCAGCCTGTCTTTATGCTTATCATCACCTCTTCTACACCGCTACCTTTATTTAAACTCAGATATTTAAACTCAGGGACCTGTCTGGGTCTTCTGTAGCAATTTTTTGACCGTAAGTCCCTGAACCAGCACCGAAAATACAACCACAACGTATGTCATGGTCAGCAGCAGTTCACGGTGGCAGCAGTTTGCAGGAAAAGAGAGTGCCAGCGCGACAGATATGCCCCCGCGAAGCCCGCCCCATGTCATAATAACAACGGAATAAGGTATAACTGTCCGCCACCGTTTCAATATGCTCACCGGCAGCCCGATGCTGACGAATCGGGCAAGAATCACTGCCGGTACTGCCATGACTCCGGCGGTCAGATAATCCTGATTCAGCGTCAGCACCAGCACTTCCAGACCGATTAGCACAAAAAGAAGCGCGTTGAGAATCTCATCCACCAATTCCCAGAAAGTGTCAAGATGTTCCCGTGTGGTCTCGGACATTGCCAGACGCCTGCCATGATTCCCGATGAGCAGTCCTGACACAACAACTGCGATGGGGGCTGAAAGATGCAGCCGGGAAGCAAGGGCATATCCGCCCGCTGCCAGCGACAGCGTGATCATGATCTCCACCTGATAGTGATTGACGCTTTTGAGCAGATGATACGCGGCATATCCGGTCATCAGTCCGAAGGATGCGCCGCCGATCACTTCCTTGACAAAAAGAAGTGTCACAAATTCGGGTGTTACAGAATGTCCGCCCGAGGCAATTTTGAGCAGAATCAGAAAGACCACCACACCGATACCGTCATTGAAAAGCGACTCGCCCGCTATTTGGGTCTCCAAACTTTTGGGCGCGCCCGCACTTTTGAGAATAGCGATGACCGCAACGGGATCCGTGGGGGAAATCAGCGCACCGAAGAGAAGACATTCCGCAAACCTCAAATCCAGACCGAGCCATCGGCTCAATTCATATACGGCAAATCCGACAATCACTGTGGACGTAAGAACTCCGAAGCTTGCATAGATAGCAATTTCAAGCTTTTGTTCGGTGAGATCATTGAGATTGACATGCAGCGCGCCGGCAAACAGTAGAAGTCCGAGCATTCCGTCCAGCAATACTTTGCTGAAATCTATGCTGCGTACAAGCTGATCCGCATAAATCCGCACTGGCAAACCCATCCGCTCCAGGAGCATCAGACCCAGCGAGACCAGCAGCGACATCAGCATCAGACCGATGGACATGGGGATTCTGATAAAGCGGTGATTGATATACGCGAATCCTGCTGCCAGCGTAATCAGAATGGCGATGGTGTTAAACGGTTCCATATTTAAGATAATATATATTTAATTTTATTTAATTTTATATCTAATCTCTGCTGAAAATTAACAGGGATATACAAGATTATCCTCTCCATCAGACATTTTCGGAAATAAAAAAGTTTCTCGCAAAGGGCGCAGAGGGCGCAAAGGAAAAAAGACAGAAAGTCTCAGAACTGCAACTTTCAGCGGCTTTGCGGTCTCTGCGATCTTTGCGAGAGATTCACGATAATGTCTGATATATAACATAGCACAAGGATAATGCAACAATAAAAATAGGGGATGCAAGTCAACAAGCAAAGTTTATGCACGCCTGACTTCTCTTTGCGTTTTATTTTTTTGACAAATAAAGGCTTGACATTTGTTTGCTGAGAGTGTACATAATGGCATTATGAATGATGTGGAACGCGAAAGCAGAGAGGTGGAAGAAGTCATTGCCAAGCGGATCAGAACGCTGCGGTTGGCAAAAAGCTGGACGCTGGAAAAGCTGGCTGATGTAACAGGCTTATCCAAGAGCTATTTATCGCAGATTGAAAACCGTGAAAAAACGCCCACAATCAGCACATTGATTAAAATTGCCCACGCGCTGGGCGAAAATGTCCGGTCTTTCTGGAATGCCGAAGACGATGCGAAAAAAGCCTCCAAGCTGTCTATTGTCCGGGCTGATGAACGCCGTGCCATCCTTGCGCCGGATACAAGCGGATATGCTTATGAGTCAATCACTTATAAAAAACCGGATCGGCTCATGGACGGCTATATTATTACGCTGGGACCCGATTTGCCTAAAAAGCCGATGATGCACGAGGGTCAGGAATTGGTCTTCATATTGGAAGGGCGGAAAGAATTTATTTACGACGGACAATCCCATATTGTCGAAGCCGGCGACTGTCTTTATTTTGATTCGGATCGCCCGCATCTCGGCAGAAATTTGGATAACAAACCTGTGCGTTTTCTCGCGGTGTTTCTGAATCCGCTCCGCTTGCGCGGATTTGGCAGGTAATTTTTTCTCGCAAAGTACGCAAAGAACGCAAAGAGTTTTTATAAAAATTTTTCCTTTGCGCTCTTTGCGTACTTTGCGAGAAATTATAGAGAATAAAAAAGATTCTTGCAACATTTTTTTCTCGCAAAGCACGCTGAGTACGCAAAGAGTTTTTATAAAAACTTTTCCTTTGCGTACTTTGCGAGAAATTAATTTTTTTTAATCGTCAAGTTCACTGATAGCAAACAAAAAAACAGGTGAGAGAAAAATGAAAAAAACGACTCTTTTGAAAAAATATATTCTGGATGATGAAATTCTCGTCATGCCGGGCGCGCATGATGTGCTGTCCGCCAAAATCATCGAAAGCGTGGGATTTAAAGCCGTTACCATCGGCGGATATGCCAGCACTGCGGCATTGCTCGGCAGACCTGACGGCTCGCTGCTGACCATGACCGAGATGATTGACTACATGGAGCGCATGGCGGACGCGGTGGATATTCCGCTTTTTGCAGACGGCGACACCGGACACGGCGGCGTGCTGAATGTTCAGCGCACGGTAAAGAAAATCGAAAAAATCGGCGCGGCAGGCATGTTTATCGAAGACCAGCTTTTTCCCAAACGCTGCGGACACATGGAAGGCAAGCAGGTCGTGGATCGGGCTGAAATGGTGGCAAAACTCAAGGCGGCGTTGGACGCCCGCACCGATGAGGATTTCGTCATCATGGCGCGCACCGATGCGCTGGCGATTTACGGGATAGACGAAGCCATTGAGCGCGCCAATCTTTACCGGGAGACCGGCGCTGATATGATTTTTATCGAAGCGCCGACTACTATTGAGGAAATGCGCCGCATCAACAAGGAAGTCAATGCGCCCACGCTGGCGAACAATTTGGAAGGCGGCAAAAGTCCGCTGCTGCCTGCCAAAGTGCTGGAAGAAATCGGCTACAACGTAGTCGTATTTCCGGTGGCAACGACTTACGCAATTGCTCGTGCAGTCACGGATTTGATGACTGAAATCAAGAACAAAGGCACATCCGAAGGCTTCATGGACAGAATGATTATTTTTGAGCAATTCAATAAGTTTATCGGGCTTGCCGAGATGCGGGAACTGGAACAGAGTTTTTATAAATAAAACAGAAAGTTCTCACAAAGGCGCAAAGAGTGCAAAAATTCATTCCCTCTCCCCTTTGGGGAGAGGGTCAGGGTGAGGGGGAAACAGATACATCCGCCGCGCCCCTCACCCCGGCCCTCTCCCCAAAGGGGAGAGGGAGAATTTCTGTGCGCCTTTGCGAGAAATTAAAATAATGCGAGCAATTAAAATAAGCGGAGGGTATCCGTGAAAAAACTAAGATGTGTTATCATGCGGGGCGGCACGAGCAAAGGCGTTTTTTTCCATGAAAACGAGATGTGTTATCATGCGGGGCGGCACGAGCAAAGGCGTTTTTTTCCATGAAAACGAACTGCCGCGAGATATTGAAACCCGGACTGCCGCCATCCTGCGAGTCATGGGAAGCCCGGACAAACGCCAGATAGACGGACTCGGCGGCGCGGATATTCTGACATCCAAAGCCATCATCATCGGTCCCCCGAGCCGCCCGGACGCTGACGTTGACTATATTTTCGGACAGGTCGGCATCGCCGCGCCGACCGTTGACTACAATACGCTCTGCGGCAATCTCTCGGCTGCCGTGGCTCCATTTGCGATTGACGAAGGCTTGGTTCGCGGAAACTCGCCTTTTACTACC
>JAIFKL010000335.1 GCA_020049595.1 Desulfobacteraceae bacterium | reverse complement strand
TGGTCAACCGCTCAAAACTGAAGTCATTGTGGCGGAGGTCATGCCGGACAGTCAGGGAGAAAAATCAGGCATCAAAGCAGGAGATATTTTCACTCACTATGACGGCAAGCCGCTATCGGATACCGCCAGTTTTATCGCAACTCGTGACGCCGAATCGCCGGACAGCCCGCCCAAAGAACTGAAGGTCTTGCGGGAGGGAAAAGAATTGGTTTTTATGATTTCGCCCGGCAAAATCGGCACCGTGCTTCAGAACCGTGTGAAACCTGCGGCTGTCAGCCCGTAGTCCGTAATCCGTAGGTGGGCAGAGCGCAGAGCGGGCGGCTGAAAAGCAGGACTTCGATGCGCTCTGCCCACCCTACAAGTATTTTAATCCCGGCAGAAAATGAGGAAGCACCGGCGGCAAAGACGAGGCAAAAGCCGTATTTGAAAAAGCCTTGAAAGATTGCCCTGAAAATGAGAAGATAGAAGAAGTAGCAGAACAATTTTTGCCATAGAAAAAACATAAATATATCAGATAAAAGGAATAGATATATGAGAAAATATATGGAAATTTCAGCAGCCGGCGATATAATTATATCTGAGGATATACTGAAAAAAGCCGGACTGAACGGATGTCTGCAAATTCTTATCGGAGACGGCGAAATTCAGATTGTTGCAAAAAAACAGGATGATGCTGAAAAAATACTTGAGGAACTGGCAGGATGTATGGGAAACGAGCCTGCCGAATATTATGATTTCAATCTGAAAACAGAAGGATTCTATGGAATTGGATAAATTAGTAAAAGGTTCTGTTTATGCTGATACGAATATACTGTATATGTATTTGCGCTCGGACCCTCTGCATCTGCCTGCTATCAAATCTTTTCTGAAACGGGCTATAAAGGGAGATTTGGAAATATATATCGGCATTCCTGTTTTAGATGAACTGTTTTACCGTCTGCTGCTGGCAAAAATAAAGGATGAATCAGGCGCAAATCCTATTAACACATTGAGAAATAATCCGGCAGGTTCGGTTGCCCGACTCGGAGGTTCAATCGAAGCCGTTATTCGGAAACTTCTGCTCTTACCGCACCTTAACCTTACGGGTATTGAACCGGAAGATGCTGATAATTTTTTGAAAAATATAGCAACATTTTCTCTTTTGCCGCATGATGCCCTGCATCTTTCTATAATACAGCGGCTGAATATTTCTGATATAGCCTCTGATGACAGAGATTTTGACCGTATCAAATGGCTGAATCGTCATTGGGTAATCAATCCGCCTGAAAAATGAAATTCATTCATCCCGAAACCGCCGTCCGCATCGGCAAATTCCTCCGGATTAACGGAAACAAAGACAAGGCAAACACTTTGAAAAAAAGAAAGGATTCTCTTATATGTTTGATACATCGGAGATTCAGACGAAAATTGAAAAACTTCCCGAACACGCAAAACGTGAAGTTCTGGAATTTGTTGAAATTTTGTTAAATAACTATTTAATATCAAATGAAAAGCAATCCGGTAAAATCAGAAACCCTTTGTCAGAAATCGCCGGTTTTGCAGAAAACGGGAAAACGGATTCCGAAGATACAGACAAAGCTCTGTCTGAAAAGAGGCAGCAAGGTCTTGTGTCGGTTATCGGCAGGTGGGAAGGATTTGAAGAAATCGAAACCGTTTTATCAGACCTTCAATCCATAAGAGAAGGCGGAGGTACGGGAAGAGATGTATCTTTTTGATACGGATATCATCACAAACATTCTGAAAAAACGTCCTTCTCAGAATCTTGTCATGAGGCTTCAAAACTGTGACAAATCCTGTCAGTTTATTTCCGTAATAACTGTTATGGAAATCATATACGGTGCTTATAAAAGTTCCAGACCGGAATATCATCTTGAGAAACTGGAAAATATTATTCTCCCGGCTGTCAATATAGCTGGGTTTGGAATGAAGTCCGCCCGTATATGCGGAAAGTTGAAAGCGGATTTGGAATTAAAAGGAACAGGGCTGTCACTTGCGGATTTGCAAATTGCTTCTATTGCTATTGCCGATGACCTGATTCTGATTACAGGTAACATCGGTCATTTTGAAAGGATACCGGGATTAAAAATAGAAAATTGGCTGTAAAGAATCCCTGAATATTTTGTGAAGGATATGCCCAAATTATACCGTAACAGAGGAGATAACTATGCGGATATTGAAAATAACAGAGCAGATAAAAGACAATATGCTGATTGTCAGTCTGCCTGAAGAATTTAACCGGAAAAAGGTGGAAGTCATTATCATTCCGTTAAAAGAAAAGAAAAGAAAATTCAAATCATTGGATATAATTTCCATCAACACGGAAGGGCTTGATTTTGACAGAGACGAACTCCACAGCAGATAAGATTTTTCTTGATACCAATATTCCGGTTTATATGTATTCCAAAGATGAACCTGTAAAACAGATCATTGCATCCGAACTTATTCTGAATGACGATTCCGAATATGTCATCAGCACACAGGTGATCGGAGAATTTATAAATATTCTGAGTCGTAAATTCAAATATGGAATTCAGGATATAAAGGTGGCTGTTGATGATTTCAGAGAAAATTTTGAAGTGGGAATCATTAAAACAGATACAATTGACACGGCTCTTTTCATCATGGGAAAATACCGGTTTTCATACTGGGACAGCATGATTGTCTCATCTGCTCTGAACAAAAAATGCAATATTCTTTATTCGGAAGATTTACAGCACGAGCAGATAGCGGAGAAGGAATTAAAGATCATCAATCCTTTTGAATAATTCGGAATAACCGGAAAGTTCCGGATTAGCAACAGCAAAGGCGAGGCAAAAATCGTGTCTGAAAAAGTCTTGCAGGATTTTAAGCCGCAGACGCACGCAGACGCACACAGACAGGGCGCATTTTCAGATTTCTCCCTGTCTGCGTATGTCTGCGTGTCTCTTGACGAATGGACAGTCGAGGAGCTTGTCGGTCATTATGTCAATTACCGCAAGCAGATCAGTCCGTCGCTGAAAGAACTGCTGCCTGCCGAAAAATTCAGGCTGTATGCGGTAAGCACCCTGTATCCTA
This sequence comes from Desulfobacteraceae bacterium, assembly GCA_020049595.1. GTDB lineage: Bacteria > Desulfobacterota > Desulfobacteria > Desulfobacterales > JAIFKL01 > JAIFKL01. Next base: position 3,021 of record JAIFKL010000335.1, on the reverse strand, counting down.
AAAATCTGGCAAAGCAGATAAATTTCATTCCTGCCGGAAAAGGGATATATGATGTTACTTATGGACTCCGTAAAATCAGAATCATTGTAACCTCTCGGATTTCCGAGAAAAAAAGAAACGCCACATGGCTGCTCTTCAGCGGGGTTCAGGAGAAAGTCCGGTACGGGGCGGAATATTACAGGGGACATCTCGGCGAGATGAGCATCATCATGAATCAGCTTTTTGTGAAATATAAAGCAAGAAGGAGTTGTCGCCGTGCCTTACACCATTGAAGATTTCCGCAGGGATTATGTACTGGAGTATTTAGACAGGCTGACGCCTGCTGAGATATTGAAAAGGTTTTCGGCAGATGACCGTCTTAAAGGGCTGTCCTCAGATGATCGTCTCAAAGGGCTGTCCGCAGATGAACTGTTAAAAAGGCTTTCGCCGGAAGAGATCGAGGCTTATCTGAAAAAGCTGAAACGGAAAAAGAAAAGCGGAAAACTGTAACATACTTCAGATATGACGGAACGGCACCGACTGTAAGGCGGACACGCCGCCTTTGTCCGTCTGCTGCTTGTTCAGAGAGGAAATCTATGCAATGGTCAGAAGTTCTTGCCGACAAATCTTTGCAGGATTTGTCATACAAAATCGAACTGAATACAAGGGGTAAAATCGAGATGTCTCCCGCCTCCAATCTGCACAGTTTTTATCAGGGGGAAATCATTCGGATTCTTTTAGAGCAGATGCCGAAGGGCAAGGTGATGCCTGAATTTGCAATTGATACGCCCGGAGGGGTAAAAGTGCCGGACGTGGTATGGTGTTCGTTAAATTTCCTGAGAACCCGTTCTCTGAAAAAATCTCCTTTTACAGATTCTCCTGAATTGTGTGTTGAAATCGTTTCGGAAAGCAATACTCAGGAAGAAATGCGGGAGAAAATGCGGCTTTATTTTGACAAAGGCGCAAAAGAAGTATGGTTAGTTTTTCTGATGACCGGAGGAGTAAAATTTTTTTCGCCGGAAGGAGAGAGCAGAGAGTCATTGTTCGGAATGAAAACAAATGAGGTTGAAAAGGCTTTGGAAGATTCATTTATGTAGAAAAAGGTGGACACGCTTCGCTTTGTCCACCCTACAAGGTTTCTCAGGAAAATGTCATGTCAGCCAAACAAGATTCAACAATTTTAAAAATGAATTACGAAGAGTTTTTAGAATGGTCAGATGAAAATGTCCATGCAGAATGGCGGGACGGGGAGGTTATTGTACAGATGCCGCCGAAACTGATTCATCAGGCAGTGTCGGATTTTTTACATAATATATTGAGTTTATATACAGCTTTGTTTGATCTGGGAAAGGTTGTTACCGCTCCTTTTGAAGTCAAACTTTCGCCCGGCGGCGCTTCCCGTGAACCGGATTTGTTCTTTGTCGCCAAAGAAAACCTGTCCCGTTTGACAGAAGAAAGACTGAACGGACCGCCGGATCTGGCAGTTGAGATTGTCTCAAAAAGCAGCGTCAAATTTGACCGTGATGAAAAATTCAGGGATTATCAGCAAGCCGGCGTCCGGGAATACTGGATTATTGATCCCCGTCCTGACAAACAGCGCGCTGATTTCTATTGTCTGAATGACCGGGGCCTTTATCAGCTTTATGCGACTGAAGAAGATGAAAAGGCGGTATCTGAGGTCATAAAAGGTTTCTGGTTATCCCCTGAATGGCTGCGGCAGACCGATGTTCTGAATCCTCTGACCTGTTTGTTCCATATTGACGGCGTTATGGAAGCTGTCAGCAGTCAGATAAAAAACAGAAAAAGCATGTAGGGCGGACCCGTTGCGCTTTGTCACCCTGCTTGTCACGGCATGATATTTTGTCCGAAACTTGCATAAGCCGGCAGTACAACAGTCTGACTTTTTGCATAAAAAAATAGCAAAGAAAAGGTGTAGTTATCAGTCCGTCAGTCATTGTTTTAAAAAAAGGTGAAAAGTTCTTTAAAAATTTTGCCTTACGAAACCCTTTCGGCAAAGCGACAAAGCAAATAGGCAGATTTACCCGATTTTCTGTCTGTCTGCCGGGAAGAGTGCAGGGTAGTTATACGCAATGGGTTAAAATTGTCAATCAGGAGGGACGGACTGTTAAAATATATCACGATACCTTTGATAAAACAGGTAAGTTTATTCACAGAGGCTTTAAATTGCCGAAACCCGAAAGGCATGTATGGTGATTATTATGGTACAGATTGTTACGCAACAAAAACTTTTGCATCGTGTCAGACAGGCAATCGCTTCACAGGAGGGCTTTATTGCCTTCAGGGATTCTGTTCTGGATTATTATTCGGCAGATGATGACTATATCTTCAAAACAGATGAATTAAAACTGATCTTTTCTGTATTGGCAGTCTATCTTGAGTTTGAAGAGGTATATGGTGACAGCTTACGTCTGAAACGGCTGGCAAGGCTCGGAAAAGCTTTATCTGCCGGACAGATAAAGGCGGAACATGTTGTTATTGCTCTGGAATACGAGCGTATTGCAGCACTTGCCGGCAAATTATATGCCGGTCTGATTTCCAAGCCGGTTTTTGACAGACAGCTCCGGCAGATCTGCCCGATAAAAAAAATTGACTGGGAAACGGTTGTCAGACTTTACGAAGACAGTCTGTGCCGGATGAGAGAAAAGGGTTCAAGCCTGAAACTCTCATTCACAGCGGCTGAAAAGAATCGGTGATTCCTGCGAGTCCGCGGCTTTCCCGATAACGGTAAACGATGTTGTCTGCTGTCTGAGGCTTGTGAAAAAAAGCTGTGATTACAAATTTTTCTGTATCATGTCAGCGTGTTGAAAAAATATCTTGACATTTCAGAAAATGTGGTGTAGTGAAATTACTTTCAATGTTTATCTGAAAAAAATGTAACAGTAGGATAAGGGAGAAGATTATGGAAAATCAAAATAAAGAAGCTTGTAACAATACATGGAAAGACTGTTCTAAAATGGAGTATGCGTGGAAAGTTTATCTGAATACTCAGGAGATGATTAAACTTGCTGACCAGAAAGTATA
>JAIFKL010000178.1 GCA_020049595.1 Desulfobacteraceae bacterium | reverse complement strand
AAATCAGATTTGTTCGGCGTTCTTGAACAGGCGTCGGATAAAAAGCGATTTCAGCCGAAAACCACGACTAACCGGCTCGCGGAACTCTGTATGCGCGGAGAAGAGCCACCGGATGAGGAAAACGACGCGTCATGGGGCGCGTGTCCATTTCTGACAGATAAGGAATGCCCGGTTTATGCGGTCAGACCTTTCGGATGCAGATGCTTTGTCTCAAAACAGGATTGCAGTCAAACCGGTTACGCGGATACAGACCCTTTTGTTTTTGCGGTCAATCAGGTTTTTCTGCAATTTATCGAACACATAGACGCACAGGGATTTTCCGGAAATTTCACCGATATGTTGCTGCTTATGTCTTTGGACGAAAACCGTAAATCTTATAAAAACGGAAACTTGGCGCATTCGGACAAGGGACTTATTCCCAATGCTCAGATAAAGATTCTCATGGTTTTTCCCGAACACAAAGCGGAAATAATGCCGATACTTCATGTGCTGCAAAACATAAAAGGGTAGTGGTGCAGAAGAGGTGATGAACCCGGTCCAATGTTTCGACAGGCTCAACAACCATGCTGCCTGAGCGGAGCCTACACCGCTACCAAATCACTGTATGGCATTATTTTATCTGTGATAGGGCGGGCATGAAATGCCCGCCCTGCTGTCACGGATTGATCAGCGGGCGTTCCAGCATTTTTTCATAAAGATCAATATACTGCTTTGCCGTGACTTCGTGGTTGAATGTCTCAATACTTTCTTTCATGATCCTCGCCACCTGTTTTTTCCTGATTTCCGGCTTGAGCATAAAAAAAGTCATTGCCTCATCCATTGCCCACATCAGACCCTTTGAATCAAAAACCTTGAAAAGAAAGCCGTTTCCGGTGTTTTTCGCCGCATCCAAATGCAGTATTGTGTCGTGAATGCCGCCGGTATCATGTACCACAGGAAGCGAACCGTAAATGGGTGCCACCATCTGAGGCAGCCCGCAGGGTTCAAACAGCGAGGGCATGAGGATAAAATCCGAAGCCGCGTACGCGAGGCGTTCCAATTTCTCATCAAAATCAGAGACCGCCACCCGGTTGTCAAGATCATGAAATCGGACAATATCTCTGAAATGCCGCTGAAAATCGCCGTTTGCCACAAATACGATTTGCAGATTCTGATTCCAGTATTTGGAGACAACTTTGTAAAGAATTTCTGTCAGCAGTTGACAGCCTTTCTGAATCGGATCCAAACGGGAGGGCCAGAAAAACAGGGGCGCATTCTCATCTTTGAGAAGCCCCAGCGATTCCTGTAAAAACAGCTTGTTATTCTGCTTTCCCGGAACATGGTTTTCAGCCGCATAATTGGAAACCAGCACTTTGTCATTTTTCGGGTTAAAAGAAGGGTCCGGCGCATTGAGGATTCCGGCAGCACATCCCGCATACCATTTGTTTGCAAGTTCCCGCTGAATCGAAGCTTCCACAAATTTATGCCTGCCCTCCACAACTTCCAGCAGAAATGTCGGACTGACCGTATTGACAAAATGCGAGGCAAATATGCCGGAAGTCAGAAAATCCAATTTATTGAAATCACGGCTTTCTTCATAATTTGCCGGGGGGCGTTCATAATAGAGATGATGCCAGAAAGCCGCAGCGTCAATGCCTCTGTCTTCGATGTAAGACAAAGGCGCTCTCACGGTGTGAATATTGTGGACGGTGAAAAGACAGGGAATGCGCCTTTGTCTTGCCATTGCAGGAATCAGCGCGGTCATCCAGTCATTGCAGTGAATCAGATCCGGTTTGACTCTCGGCACAACATAATTAATCACATCTCTTTGAAATGTCAGGGCAAGTTTGGTGTTTTCCAGCCCGTTGCTGGCGTAAACATTGTCTAAGTAGAAAAAAGCTCTGTCTTCGATGAGATGAATTCTGTCATCCGGCATGGTGTTTTGAATGGTGACATGCTCTTTTTTCAAAAAAGGCGCGAGCCGGTCGCTGAAAAGGGAGCGGTAATCCGGCAAAGCGACATGAACATCTGCTCCCTGATCGAAAAGTGTGCTGATTAAGGCTGCCGAGACATCGGCAAGTCCGCCGGCTTTGGCAGTCAGATAATTGGCAAGATTGCCCATGCGGTTGGGCAGATACGTGACTTCGGGCGTCACGATCAGAATACGGGGGTTGCGGTGTGTCTGCGCCATTGTTTATCTCCCGTAAGGTGGGCATTTCATGCCCACCCTACATTTCTATTGAAAAGAGTAAAACGGGTTTAAAACCCGTTCTTCCGTTGAAAAGAGTAAAACGGGTTTAAAACCCGTTCTACCGTTGAAAAGAGTAAAACGGGTTTAAAACCCGTTCTACAGTAGGGTGGGCATTTCATGCCCACCCTACATTTCTATTGAAAAGAGTAAAACGGGTTTAAAACCCGTTCTACCGTTGAAAAGAGTAAAACGGGTTTAAAACCCGTTCTACCGTAGGGTGGGGATTTCATGCCCACCCTATGCCCATTTGACAAATCCGGGCGTAAATTTTATCCAATCATCCCCGCGGGGAATGACTCGTGCCGTAAAACCGTATCTGCCTGCGGCTCGGCAACTGATATCGCAGGCATAGATATATTTTCCGTTTCCCAAATTTTCAACCGTCAGCATCCGTTCTGCTCTGCCCGAGCCGATTCTGTCAACAGATTTCAGGATTCCGTAATAAAACTCCACTTCCACCTCATCGGGAAGCAGTTCGCCGAGATAAACTTCCACTCTCACCGGCATAGACTCGCCCACCCGGAATACCCGATGCACATCGCTTTTCGGCGGTTCGATGCGGATGCTTTTCCACATTTCTTTCAGCCGCCGGCGCTGGGCCGCCAACTGTTTTGCGCCCTGTGCATTGTCTGCAATCAGTTCGGCATAGCGATTTGCCGCAGGCGCATAAAACAGGCTTTCATATTCCGCAACCATCCGATGACTGCAAAATTGCTGCATTCCCATTTTCATGGAGGCTTTCATCATTTTGATCCACCGGCTCGGCAGACCGCCCCCGATTCTTTCATAAAAGCAGGGAATCACATCGTTTTCCAGAATATTGTACAGCGCCTGACTTTCCACTGCATCCTGATAGGCATGATCGCTGTATTCCTCGCCGTTGCCGATACGCCAGCCCCTTTCCACAGTGTCGGAATAGCCTTCGCACCACCAGCCGTCTAAGACGCTGACGTTCAGCACGCCGTTAATTGCGGCTTTCATGCCCGATGTGCCGCAGGCTTCCAGGGGACGCCGGGGTGTGTTCAGCCATATATCCGCGCCGTGAACTAAATGCCGTGCAATATGAATATCATAATTTTCAATAAAAACAACCCGATGCCGCACCTCAGAATCCCGGGCAAATTCCACAACCCGCTGAATCAGCCCCTTGCCTTCATTGTCTCTGGGATGGGCTTTTCCTGAAAAAACAAACTGTACCGGGCAGGTTTTTGACGTGATGATATTTTTCAGACGCCGGGTATCGCTGAAAAGCAGATGGGCGCGCTTATACGAGGCAAATCGCCGGGAAAATCCTATGGTCAGCGCGTCCGGGTCCAGCGCGGCTTCCAATTCTTTTATAACGGATTTGGGCGCGTTCCGCCCTGTGTACTGTTCAATCATGAGTTTCCGACAGGTGCGGATCAGGCGGGATCGGCTCATCTCATGGGCCCGCCAGAGTTCTTCCTCGTAAATATCGTCAATGCGTCGGATAATATCCGGTGAAGAGGGGTGCAGTCGCCAGTCAGGCCCGATGTAACGGTCAAAGAGCAGTGCGTTTTCATGGGAAATCCATGAGGCAATATGCACGCCGTTGGTGACAGATTTGATAGGGACTTCTTTTTCAGGCATATCGGGCCAGAGATGCGACCACATGCGCCGCGCCACTTTTCCGTGAAGCTTGCTGACCCCGTTGCGGTACTGAGACATGCGCAGGGCAAGTACGGACATATTCACCGGCCCGTTGGAATTCGGCACAGCCTGACCCCAAGACAGGATTTCATCCACGGATACGCCGAGCCGTTTTTCAAAGGAGTTAAGATAAGGTCTGACCAGATACGCGGGAAATTCGTCATGACCTGCGGGAACCGGCGTATGCGTGGTAAAAACAGTGGCTCTCGGGACAATTTCCATTGCGGTGGGCAGATCAACTTTCATTTCGGATATGATCTGAGCAAGCCGTTCCAGACTCACAAAAGCGGCATGTCCTTCATTGATATGACAGACCATGGGTTTGATATTCACGGCTTCAAGCGCGCGTAAACCCCCGATACCGAGCAGGACTTCCTGTGCAAGACGAATCCGATCTTCGCCGGCATAGAGGCGTGAGGTAATATTGCGGATTTCAGGGGAATTTTCCGGCAGATTCGTGTCCAAAAGAAAGAGGGGAACTCGCCCCACAGCAATTCTCCAGACAGCGGCAATGATATTGCCCTCGGGTCCCTCTATGGAAATGTGAATGCGCTTGCCGGAAGCGTCTCTGGCTCTGCGAACCGGCAGGTGAAAAAAATTGATTTCAGGGTATTCTTCCTGCTGCCATCCCTCGGTGCTGAGAAACTGGCGGAAATAGCCGTGGCGGTAGAGAAGCCCCACGCCGACAAGAGGCAGTGCCTTATCGGACGCGGCTTTGAGGTGATCCCCTGCCAGAATGCCCAAGCCCCCGGCAAAAAGCGGAATGCTTTCATGCACGCCGAATTCCATTGAAAAATAAGCAATCTCGGTATGCTGTCCTTCCCGCGCATCCGGGTATTCTGCATCAGGCCGGGCAGGCGCAAAAATAGCATGATAATTCTCTCTGACACGGTTGAGATGCGCCAGAAAACTTTTGTCCTCCGAGAGTTCTTTCAGGCGTTCCTGAGGCAGATAGGTTGAAAACAGCAGGGGATTCCTGCCGGCTTTGTCCCATCCCCGGGTGTCAATTCGGCGAAAGAGTTCAACCGCGTCGTAATTCCAGCACCACCAGATGTTTTGAGACAGTTCTTCCAGAAACGCAAGGGGTTTCGGAATATCAGGAAAAACCTGAAATGTCTGTATATGTGTCATGTTTTCAACTCCAGAAAAAAGCTTTTATTTCTCGCAAAGGACGCAAAGGGCGCAAAGATGTAATAAGCCAATTTCAAAGAAACTGAATTTTTAAAAAAACTTAGTTTCTCTTTGCGTTCTTAGCGTCCTTTGCGAGAGACAAATCTTTAGCGTATTCCTGCGACTTTCTGCAATATATAAACCACTTCCGCAATGCCGATTTTCCCGTCATTATTGACATCAGCGGCAAGCATTACTGTCGCTCCAGGCGGCATTCCAGTAAGAATTTTCAGCGCGATCACCGCGTCTTTCAGTTCGACTTTCCCGTTTCCGTCAACATCGCCCTTTGAATCGCCGCTGACGCCCGTCACCGTCAGATAAAAGTCTTTGGTCACGGTGGAATTTGCCGCAAGGCTGTCATCTGTCACGGTTACGGTGATCGTCGTCTGACCCACTGCATCAGTTTCAGGCACAACCGTCAGAACACGGGAAATACAGCTCGGTTCAAAACATCTAAGCGTCATGTTACGGTTCGGCGCTACAGAGATATTTGATGAAACCGCAGATACCGTCAGGGCGGTTGCCGATGTCTCCACGTCATACACCGCAAACTCAATCACAGCCGTCTGATTTTTTGCGGTTGTATAATTCGTTGTGCCGGAAACAATCGGCGTATCATTGACCGACAGCACTTTTACCGTGAACTCGGCTGTGGAGGAAAAATCATCTGTATCCGTGACCACGATCCGAATCACTGCCTCGCCGGATTTGTTTTCTGCCGGAGTGACTGTCAGGTGCCGATTTGCGCCGGAGCCGCCCAGCACCGCATTGGCATTGGGAATCAGCAGCGTGTTCAATGACTCGCGGGAAATTCGCAACTGATCCGGCGGCGTGTCCGAATCGCTCACCGTAAAATCAATGATTATAGGCATATCCTCATCTGTAATTTTCGGACTCAGCAAGCCTGAAATCTGCGGCACTTTGCTGTTGCCGGCATCCGGTATCACCTGAAGCGTAAAAACTGCCTGAACCGTTTCTCTGCCGTCGTCCGCCGCAATGGTAATGGTCGCTGTGCCGGTTTTGTTGACCGCAGGCGTAATGGTGAGCGTGCGGTCCGCTCCGGTTCCGCCCTTCACGATATTGGCATTGGGGATCAGGTCAGTATTTGACGAAAATGCCGTCACATTCAGGGAAGTCAGAGGCGTATCTGTGTCGCTCAGTTTGAAAGCAACCGTGATGGCTGTATTTTCTTTGGTGATCTTGGGACTTGCAAGGGGCGCGATCACCGGCGCATGACTGACCGGATTCACTGTCACTTCAAAGACTTCAGTGCCGGTATCATTGCTTTCGCCGCTGTCATCCTTTACCGTAATCGTGATATTGGTCGCGCCGCTGTCTGCCGGTGTGAGCGTCAGCGTATAATTTGCGCCCGAACCGTCCAGAACGATCTTGCTGTCGGGAATAACCGCCTGATTTGAAGAACTTGCAGATACGGTCAGACCGTCAGGCAAAGTTTCCGGATCGCTCACCGTAAATTTGAGCGTGACCGGCGTTTCCTCATTCGTGATCTTATTGGAAACAGTTGAAACAACAGGCCTGTCATTTACGGGCGAAACCGTGAGCAGAAATGCCTTTGTCGCTGTCAGTGCGCCGTCTTTCACCGTCACTGTAAGCGTTGCCTGACCGTGGGTATCCGGCGCAGGCGTAATTTTCAGGCTGAGATTCTTACTCGTTCCGCTGTCGTCTCCCACCGGCATCACCGGCAGACTCAATGCGTAATTCATGCCGAAAAGCGTTCCTGAACCGTCAGTGATCTGAACAGAAGCCGAATCATTGGGAACCAGCTTTATATCCGAAGAACTAACCGACACGGTCATATCGCCGCCTTCTTTGTCAGTGACGGTAAAAGGAATATCAACGGTGCCGCCGTCTTCGTTCATCGTATAATTGGAATTGCCGGAAACGGTCGGCGCGGCATTGCTGCGATCCACCATGAGCAGAAATGTCTCTGTTCCGATGGCAGTTGAGCGGTTGCTGGATCCGTCATCCACTGTCACGGTAATTTCCGCATCCCCGGATTTGCCCGCAGCCGGTGTCAGAACTAATGCCAATTTCACCGCCTCCCCGGGCCCGGAACTGACTTCATACGCGGGACCGAAACCGCTGATGCTGATATGCGCCGCATCTTCGGGAACCAGCGTTTTATTGGAAGACGTTACCGATACTTTCACCTTTCCGCCTGCAAGCAGACCGCCTTCCAAATCCGTGACCGTAAACTGAATGCTGCCGGTAGCAGTATCCTTTTTCGTGCTTTGATTGGGAATATCGGAAATTACCGGCGGATCATTGACCGGATTCACAATCAGATAAAAGACTTCCGTTGTTGCAGCAGCCCCGTCTTTTACCTTTATGCTGATCATTGCCATGCCGGATTTGTTTGTCAAGGGCGTGATTTTAAGTCTCAGGGAAACCCATTTCTTTGCCTCCACCTGCCGGACATAATTCGGGCCTGCTTCTTCAATGCTGATATGCGAATAGTCATTGGAAACCAGCGTGTCATTATCCGATGTTACCGAGATTTCAAGAGTTCCGCCCTCCAAATCCATGATCTGGAAATACGCGTCAAAAGGCGTGTCTTCGGCGATGACGGCAGGCGATGCAAAATCCACCAGCCCGATTTTCGGTGCCTCGTTCACATAGCTCACCGTGAACACGAACATCTGCTGGGTTGAGGCATTGTGATCGTCTTTGACCGTCACGGTAATCTGCGCCCGCCCGGAAACACCGGCTGAAGGCGTGACTTTCAGACTCATCCCTACTGAGGTCCCGGCAGTTGCGGTAATTGTGCGGCTTGTTCCGTAGCCGTCAATATCCAGATGCAGCCCGTCATTGGGAATCAGTGTCTCGCCTGCGGGACTCGCTTCCACTGTCTCCGCACTCACAGAAACTTGCAGGCTGCCGCCCTCCGCATCGCTGACGGAGAATGCCACATCCACGGCTTTGTCTTCTTCGGCAGTCTGATTCCGAATACCTGAAATAACAGGAGAATCATTCACTGTGTTTACCGTCAGCACCATGTCTTTTGTCACGGTAAGGCTACTGTCTTTTACCGTCACCGTCAGCTTGGCTGTGCCGGATTTGTTCTCCAAGGGCGTAACCGTCACTACGGGATTCACGGTTTCCACAGCAAGCATCGTCAGAATATAAGCGGGACCGAAGCCGCTGATATTGATGTGCTGTGAATCGTTGGGAACTAAGGCAGTGTTTGAGGATGTCACCGAAATTTCCATCGCGCCGCCCTCTTTGTCGCTCAGTTCGAGAATAACGTCAATGAAAGAATCTTCATTGGCATTTCGGGAGTAAACACCGGAAAGCGCCGGCGCATCGTTTACCGCACGGACATCGAGATAAAAAATGCGCTGCGCCTCGGCATCGCTTGCGTCTTTGACGGTTATGGCAATTTTTGCCCTGCCGGACCAGTCTTCGGGCGGCAATATCGTCAGGGTCCGGTTTGCGCCGGAACCGCCCGGGGTCAGTGTTCCTTTGGGTTCAAAGGGAGATTCCCACAAAGCAGTCACATTCAATGCTGTAGCGGATGTCTCATCATCTGCCACAGTGAAATTCACCGTCACCTCTTTATCTTCGTCTGTGGTCTGTGTGGCGATTTCAGAAATGGCGGGCGGATCATTCAGCGGATCAACTTTGAAAATAAAAAATGTTGTCGCAGTTGCATTGCTGCTGTCTTTTGCCGTGATCGTGATCGTTGCAATGCCGAACTTGTCCTCCGCAGGCACAACTTTCAGCAAGAGTTCTCCGGTGTCAATAACCTTGTAAGTTCTGCCGAAATAATTTTTGTCCGTATCGCCGACTTTATAGCCGATACGAATATGCTCGTCATCATTCGGCACAAGTGCAGTATCCGAAGAACTCACCGAAATTTCCACAACGCCGCCGTCCGGGTCGCTCACGGTAAAAGGAATATCTTCAACGGCATTTTCTTCTTTTGCGGTCTGATTGGCAATCTGCGTCAGCGTCGGCGGATCATTTGCCGCATTCACCGTCAGCACGAAAGATTTGATGGTTGCAGCCGGTTCCGGGGAATTTTTATCTTTTACTGTCAGACTGATCGTGGCTTTGCCGGATTTGTTCAGCGGCGGAGTGATCGTAAGCGTGCGGTTCGCGCCGGAGCCGCCGAGAACCAGATTTTCCGCAGGCATTCCCGGCATGTCTGCCGAGGTCCACACCGGCGGGTCAACGGTCAGTTCTGCGGCCGAGGTCTCGTCATCCGAAACCGTGAAACTGACAGTAATCGTTGCATCTTCGTTCATGGTCTGATCTGCAAGACCGACGACAGTCGGCGGATCATTTGCCGTATCCACTTTGACAATAAAATTTTTCTGCGTGACAGCATTCAGCGAGTCAGTTGCCGTCACTGTAATCGTGGCAATGCCGGTTTTGTCCGCAGCCGGAACAATTTTCAGATAAAGCGTCACAGGCGTGACATTCGGCGGCGTTCCCGTATTTACAACATAGCTGTTGCCGAAATAGTTGTCCGCCGTGCTTCCGATGCTGAGATATTCCGAAGTATTCGGAATCAGCGCCGCATTAATCGTCGAACTGAGCGTCACCGTCACCAGACCGCCGTCGGGATCGCTGATTTCAAGCGGAATGCCTTTTATCGCTGTGTCTTCGGGCGTTGTCTGAACGGCAATATCGGAAATCGCGGGCGGATCATTGACATTGACAACCGTAATGTCAAAAGCGTTCAGCGAAGCCGCCGCGCCCTGCGGGTCTGTCGCGGTGATGACAATGCCGGTAAAAGCTCCCACATCTTTATTCTGGGGCGTTCCGCTCAGTTTGCCGGTTTTTGCGTCAAACACTGCCCATGCCGGTTTGGCGATAATGCTGAAACTCAGGGTTGATGTCTCATCATCAGGATCACTGACCGTGGGCGTAAAGCTGTATTCCGCAAGCTCGTTGACCTTTGCCGCGGGCGTGCCGGAAATCGCGGGCGCGTCGTTGGTTGCAGCGACGTTGATAAAAATGATTTTTTCGGAAAATGCCGGAACCGTCGCGTTGTCATTTGCGGTCAGGGCGATTTTTGCGGGTCCGAGGCGGTCACTGTTGGCATCTTTTGCCGGTTTGACTGTGAGGGTCCGTGCCTCGCTGAAGCCGGACACATGCAATCCGGCATAATCTGCGGGAATCAGCGCGGCAGGCTCCGCCTTTACCGTAACAGTGATATTGCCTGCCGGCGTGTCCGAATCGCTGACCGTGAAAGAAAAATTCTGAGCGGTATCTTCGGTCACGGAGAGATTGCTTTCAATACCGGAAATCACAGGCGGATCATTGACGCTTTCCACTTTGAGCATAAAGGTTTCTGACGCGCTGGCAGTGCCGTCGCTGACCGTTACCGTAACTTCTGCTTCGCCGGAACGGTCTTTTCCGGGCAGAACTGACAGTCCGAGGGTTGCGGCTGCGCCCGCGGCAATCAGTTTTTTGCCAGCGGCATCCGTGCCGGTGATCGTGATATTGGCGTCAGGAACGACATTCTGATCATTGGAACGGGCAGTTACGGTTATGGTCCCGCCTTCGGGGTCCGTGACCGTAAAAGAGACGTCTTTTTTTGTATCTTCCGATGTCTGCTGATCCGCAATATCGGAAATCACGGGCGGATCATTTTCATTGTTCACGGAAAACACAAACTGCGTCTGCGTCGTTGCACCGGCGCTGTCTTTGACAGTGACACGGACGCCGGTTACGCCGATGCGGTCTTGCGGGCAGCAGTTGCAGATTTACCGTGACCGATTTTCCCGGCTCCGACCAGACTGAATAATCCGTATTGGAAGCAAAATCGCCGAGATGCAGATGATCTTTGTCATAAGGAATCAATGCGGTGTCTAAAGGAGCGACCGACACGGTCAGCATACCGCCTTCAGGGTCGCTGATACGGATGGGAATTTTGGGGGACCATGTATCTTCTGCGGTCTGCTGGGGCGAAATGGCTGAAATCACCGGCGGATCATTGACGGCATTGACCGTAAGGAAAAAACGGCTTTGGGCAGAAGCGTCTTTGCTGTCTTTCACCGTGACGGTGATTTCGGTTGTGCCGGTCTGATTGGCTGCCGGCTTCACGCTCACAATGCGTACAGAACCCGTTCCTCCTGTGCTGAGATTCGCAGTGCTTTCCGGAATCAGTGCCGCATTGTCGGAAACTGCGGAAACTGTCAGCGTGCTTGCCGCATCATCAGGGTCGGCGACTGTAAAGGAAATGTCTTTGGTCTCATCCTCGTTCATGGTCTGATTCGTCAGCGTGGTGATGGTGGGCTTGGCATTGACCGTAAGCGTGAATTTCGTCTGTGTCTGCGCCGCGCCATCGCTGACCGTGACCGTGATGTCGGCTGTGCCGTAAGCGCCGGTTGCGGGAATAATCGTGAGGCTGCGTTCTGTGCCGGTTCCGGAACACAGCAGATGTTTGCCGTCATTGGGAATCAGGTCTGTATTGGCGGACTCTGCCGATACCGTGAGGCTTGAAACCTTATTGTCAACATCGCCCACTGTAAAAACAAAGGCTTCCGGGGTATCCTGATTCATCAAAGGCTGGGTCTGGGGACTGTAAAAACAAAGGCTTCCGGGGTATCCTGATTCATCAAAGGCTGGGTCTGGGGACCTGAAATCGAGGGAGCGTCATTGACCGCGGCAATTTCCAATGTGAAGGTCTTTTTTGTGACCGCGCCTTCGGGATTTTTCACAGTCACGGTGATATAAGCATCGCCGAATTCGTTTTTCGGGGGCGTGACGGTGAGGCGTCTGCTGTCCTTGCTGATTTTCGTCAGAACGATATCTGCCTCTGACATATCTGTTGACATCCACGAATAGGATACGGTGAGGTTTTCGGGACCTGCGGCATCGGAGATGATAAAATTCACATAAACCTGCTCATCTTCTTCGGAGGTTCTGTCGGTCAGTCCTTCGATTTTCGGCGCGCCTTTGATTGAGAGCGTGAGGGTTTTGACAGCGGTATCTTTGTCAGAGTCGGTGAGTGTCACAGTGATTCTTACCGTGCCGGTCTTGTTCTGTGCGGGGGTGATCGTCACGGTGCAGTTGCCCGCGGAGTCGGGCGTGGAGAAAACAATGCTGCTGTTCGGCACAATCGCGGTATCTGAGGACACTGCGGACAGAATCAGCTGACTGACCGGTGTTGCGCTGTCGCTGATTTTAAAAGCAATCGGAGCCGTCGGCACGTTTTCGTTTGCAGTGACGGTTTCCGGAAGATTGGCAATGACCGGGGGATCATTGACCGAAAGGATAAAGGAAGCGCTGACTGCGGGATTGTCCGGGTCTTTTGCCGAGACCGTGATCTGTGCCTTGCCGGTCTGATTTGTTGCCGGCGTGACCGTGAGTTTGCAGTCCGTGCCGGTACAGGAGACCGCCACGCCCGGAATCAGTGCGGTATTGCCTGAAACTGCGGAGACGCTGACATCGGCAGGCGATGTATCCGCATCATAGACCGTGAAAGCAATCACAGCGGTCTGATTTTTCGCTACGGACTGGTCCCTCAGATCATAGATTTTCGGGGGTAATTTCAGGTTTACGGCATTGTCTTCCACATGCCAGATAAAAGCCGCGCCGGTGTTGCTGAGATTTGCCGGCGCGCCTGCAATTGTATAATAACCCGAAATCGCCGCGGACCTGCCGATAAAATCGCCGGCTGCGCCGTCGGAAGCGGTTTTTTTGCCGATCTGTGTCCAGATGTTGCCGGCATTCCGCCTGAAAACATAGATTGCACCGGCATTGCTCTGTTTGTCGTCATCGCCGTAAGCGCCGACCACGGCGTAATCGCCGGAAACGGAAACGGCTCTGCCGAAATAATCATACGTCTCAGGATAATCTGCGGTCAGCCTTTCCTTCATCACCCATGCGCCGCTTTCAAGTGCAAAAATATATGCCGCACCCTTATTGGTGTTGCTTCCGTAAGCGCCGACAATGACATTCCGGTTTGTTCCCGAAGCGGAAATCGAAAGCGATCTTCCGAAATAATCTCCTTCTGCGCCGTCCTCGCCCGCCGTCAGTTTGGCTGTCTGATTCCAGGAGCTTCCTTCCAATTTGAAAATATAGGCAGCGCCGAAGCTTTTACGCGTCTGGCTGTCTTTTTTGAGATGTGCGCCTGCAACGGCGTACCATTCCGAACCCTGGCCGCAGATCGCAACCGAGGTACCGAAAAAGTCTCCGGCTTCTCCGTCAGAGGCTATGAGTTTTTTATGCTGAATCCAAGACGTTCCGATGCGCTGAAAAATGTATGCGGAACCGGAGTCTGTGCCTTTGTCGTCATCGTAGGGCGTACCGATGATTGCGTATTGGACGGATTCATCTGTACCGGCAAGACAGACCGCGCTGCCGAAGAAATCATTTGCAGCGGCATCTGCTGCTGTGATTTTTGCCTGCTGGGTCCAGCCGTCGGCACCGCGGCTGAAAATATAGGCAGAACCGGAATTTGCCGCTTTGTCGTCATTATATGATGCGCCGATGACCGCGTAAGGTCCTGATACGGAAACATCGGTTCCGAATTTGTCGGAAGTAGCGCCGTCGTCTGCGGTGAGCTTGGGGGACTGGGGCGACCATGTTTCGCCGATGCGCCTGAAAAGATAGGCTGCGCCTTTGCTCTGGCTGTCGCCTTCCGCGCCCACGATGGCGTAATCATCGAAAATCGAAACCGCGCCCCCGAAATAATCAGAGGCGTTTGCGTCGCCGGCAGGCGCTGTGATTTTTGTTTCCGCGCCGAAAGACGGCATCGGAAAAACAAGTAAGATCAGCAGGAGTGCCGACATAACAGATGTCCCTCTAAGAACAGATGATCTCGTCTTCATAATGATTTCCTCCTCAGTGTCTTGTTTTGATTATCATACAATTCCGCCAAACTCAAATAAATTTGCTGAAATATATTACACAGAAATTCGGAATCTATTACGCCGGGTTTTTTTTGCCACGAAAACACGAAAGTTGCGAAAGCCATGAAATTATGAAAAAGAATTTTTTTTCTTTCGCGGCTTTCACAATTTTCGTGCTTTCGCGGTTAATTTTTTTATATCAGTTCGAGTTTTCAGCAACATTGTCAAATCTTTTGTCAGATGTCAATAAAAAAGCCCGCGAGGTGCAAACCTCGCGGGCTGATGATATAGCGGATTGTCATTTCAACTCAAGCCTGCTGAAGCAGGCTGTCCGAACCCGGGACACAGCACGCTTCAGCGTGCTTCAGCTCTGAGACGGGGGATTTATCCCCCGTTTCCTGTCCCCGAAATAAATTTCGGGGCTGAAAGCTCAAGCCTGCTGAAGCAGGCTGTCCGAACCCGGGACACAGCACGCTTCGGTTTCGGCGTGCTTCCGCTCTGAGACGGGGGATTTATCCCCCGTTTCCTTTAACACCCTCAAAAATTCACTCATTCCCCACGCCTGCGCGTCGCAGCCCCGCTGCGTATGCGGATAATCGCCGTCGGTTATTTCCGGTATATGCCCCGCACATCCGGAATTGATGAGGCGCATGGTGCTGGACAGCCACGCCAGCGCGGTCTCTTTGGCAAGGGGCGATTCTCCGTAAGTTCTGATATAAGCTTCGCAATACGAAGGAAATACCCATGTCCATGCAGTTCCGTTGTGATATGCGGGCTTCCGGCGGGTGTCTTCATCTCCGGTATAGACGCCCTGATAAGGATGATGCGGGTCATTGAGCAGGTTTCCGTGACGCCGAATCTCAAGCCGACGCCGCACGGGGCGATCTGCAAGGCTGCGAATTGCTCCCGGAACCAGCAGTTCCTCGCAGGCTGCCAGCACTTTGCGGCAGATGTCCGTGTCTGTCACCGCGCCCAGCGTCAGTGCAAAGAGTTGATTGGGACGCAGGGCATCATCCGCGTCTGCATTTTCGGCAGGCGTTCCGGGTCCCGCATGAAGGCAGTCCGAAAGATAGCCGCAGTCTTTCAGGTAAAACAAATCGGCGATGGATTTTTTCACCAATTTCAAGTGAGAAGTGAGAAGTGAGAAGTGAGAAGAAGCGGATGTCAGAAACGAGAGCGCAAAATACCACAATGCCTGAATTTCAATAGGATAGCCTTGTCTCGGCGTGCCGGCGGGATGGTTGGTGTCCATCCATGTGTAATGCGAGGGGCTGAAAAGCAGACCCGATTCCGCATCCATTTTAATGCCGTTGGGTGTGCCGTTTATCAGCGACTGCGCCATTGAAAAAAGAATCTGCAAGATGCTGCGTCCCCCCACACGGATATTGAGAAAATGTTGATTTCCTTCGGCTTTTACGAGGTCTGAACATGCCACGAAAAACCACAGCGGCGCATCGGATGTGTCGCGGTTGCCCGCGTCGTTTCCGCGAATCATGTTGGGAATCGTGCCGTTTTGTTCAAACCGTGCAAACTGCATCAGAATAGAACGGGCTTCCTGCGTTTTTCCTGCGGCAATCAGTCCCCGAATAAAAATCAGCGTGTCACGCCCCCAATCCAAAAACCAGGGATAGCCCGCAATGACGGTGCGGAGGGCGTCGCGTTTGACGATAAAAGGGGTTAAATGAGAATTGAGAATTGAGAATTGAGAATTGAGAATTTTTGTCTCTTGCTCCATGCTCCTTCGGTCGGATTTCCGCTCGCTCACGCTCGCGGCTCCGGGCAGGATTTCCGCTGTGAGTTCAACCGTTTCTCCGCCTTTCAGATGCGAGGAAAAATATCCGGGGCTGAACAAATCCGAATCAGGATCAAAGCCGCGTTCCGCTTCAGCAGGGCGGTTCACCATGTAATGCCATTCCGGTTCCTGCGTGAATGTTCCCGAAGAAATCTGAAGCCGGAGCCGACGTTCCGGCGCGGGCGCAAACACAAATCCCTCTGAATACGATGTTACTGACCCGGGCCAAAATTTTTCGGGACCCAGATAGGCTTTGGTGGCTTCATGGAAATTGCGGTCTTCAATGTCAGGGCGGAGAATGAGGCGGACCGGGAAGTGAGAATTGAGAATTGAGAATTGAGAATTGAGAATTTGTGATTTTACATCGCTTTCCTCTGACCTCTGACCTCTGACCTCTGACCTTGAGAATGCCAGCCGCACGGCATTTTCGCCGGGGAGCATTTCGGCGGATATGATGAGGCGGATATGTTCGCCCTGTCCCGTGGGAACGTGATATTCCCAATATCCTTGAAAATTCTCGTCAAAACGGAATGATTCAAGGCAGTCATTGCAGATTTCCGTGGAATAGCCCTGAAACACAATCCACGCCCGGCATCGGGTGAACATAATGTGCCGGTCTTCGGGAAAGTCGGGATTCAGATTGGCGGCAAGGAGCGCATCGTAACGGCTGTTCAATTTTCCCCAGGAAGTAGAAGCCCGCATCATTCCGCCCCTGCCGTTGGTTCCGAGCAGCATCATGGGATTGTGCAATAATTCAGAGCGATGAAAAACTTGCTGTATTTTGACGTTTTTTGAATATGTCAGAAAAAGAAGCGGCGCATCCGAATGTGATTTGTCCGGTCGCTCACGCTCCCGGCTCGGAGTTGAATCGCCGTAAACCCAGAGTTTCAATGTGTAGGATGTGTGTTTTTCAGGAACGGGGATGGGTGAGAAAAGCGCAAAAAATGAGCCGTCTGTGCATCGCAAGCTTTCTTCGTGCGCGATGGTTCGCTCATTGCTTGATTTGCCGTCCGTGATTCGGGCATGAAAAAGGCTCG
Organism: Desulfobacteraceae bacterium; assembly: GCA_020049595.1. Classification (GTDB taxonomy): domain Bacteria; phylum Desulfobacterota; class Desulfobacteria; order Desulfobacterales; family JAIFKL01; genus JAIFKL01. The sequence goes on along the minus strand of JAIFKL010000178.1, from coordinate 37 downwards.
GCGCACGCACGAGCAGAAAATGCCCCGGCGGGATCAT
>JAIFKL010000001.1 GCA_020049595.1 Desulfobacteraceae bacterium | reverse complement strand
ATCTGAGCGCAGAAATCATCAGACACCCTGAGAGATTTCCGATGAAAGCAAAAGTTCTCGCAAAGACGCAGAGAGTGCAAAGAAATACAGAAGAATTTCAGGGAGTCTGATTTCTTTTAAAAAAAAGCTTTTCCTTTGCGCCCTCTGCGCCTTTGCGAGAAATAAAAAGTTCTCGCAAAGAGCGCAAAGGGCGCAAAGAAATATAGAATAATTTCAGGGAGTCTGATTTCTTTAAAAAAAAAGCTTTTCCTTTGCGCCCTCTGCGTCCTTTGCGAGAGACAAAATCTACTCCGGCAGTTCGACAATAAACTTGGCACCGCGTGGATAATTATCCTGCACATTGATCTTCCCGCTGTGATCCCCCACAATCGAACTCACAATCGCAAGCCCCAGCCCCATGCCGTGGGTTTTCGTGGAAAAATACGGCTCGAACAGACGGGTTTTGTCTTCGTCCGAAATGCCGGTCCCGTCATCCGCCACCTCGATGCGGACGGTTTTCGATGCGCTGTCCCGCTGCAACGTGATCGCAACGGTCCCCTCTTCGGGAATAGCGGCAATGGCGTTGTTCACCAGATTGATCATCGCCTGCTTGATCTGGCGGCGGTCAAGATTCAGCCGCGGTATCGCATCTTCTTTATCCGAAGGAATACGCACATCAAAGCGGATATTCGGATGCCCCTCCCGGAAGAGCGCGACGGTTTCCTCAATAATGGGCGGCAGATCGCAGGGCTTGGGATTTGCCGCGGGAAATTTGGCAAACTCCGAAAACTCATTCACCAAATCCCGGATCAGGTCAACATGGTCAATAATCATCCGGGTGCATTCGTCAAAAACCGGCTCGTTCAACTGCCCCGAATATTTCCGCTGCAAACGCTGGGCTGAAAGCTTGATGGGCGTGAGCGGATTTTTCACTTCATGGGCGATGCGCCGGGCAACTTCCCGCCATGCGGCCATGCGCTGGGCTTTTTCCAATTCCGTGAGATCGTCAAAAGCCATGACAAAGCCCATGCGCTGCCCCTCATCGTCTTTGAGAATGTTCACCCGCATCATAAAACTGCGGGGGCTGCCGTCAATTGCTATACGCAAAGGAAATTCCACCGCATCTTCCCGATCAAGCGCATCCATGATTTCTCCGGCAAGATTGAGATGCTGCCCTTTCAGCAGCTTCTTATAACTGTGATTCAGCACTTCATCGGAGCGGATATTCAGCATCTTTTCAGCCGATTTGTTGGTCGTGACCACCAGCCCCTCCGCATCCATCGTGATAACGCCGGTTGAGACATTCCGCAGCACGATTTCCATATACTGCCGTCTGGCTTCGATTTCGACATTCTGCTGCCGGAGCATATACGCTGAAAGCTCCAACTGCTCCCTGCCGGTTCTCAGATCACGGGTCATAAGGTTGAAAGAATGCACAAGACTGCCGATTTCATCATCCGAAGCCGGCAGAATGCTGAAACTCAGGTCTCCCTCCGCGACTTTGCGAGTGCCTTCCACCAATTGCAGAATCGGAATGCTGATAGACTTTGCTAAATAAAAACCGAACCATATCGCGCAGAACAGGACTAAGAGCGCGACAATGGAAATCGTGATATGATACGTGATCTGAATGGGTTCTTTGAGGAGCTGAATCTGTTTGTATTCTTCAAAGCCTTTTGAAATGGCATTCAGATTCGCAGAAAGATCGGGAGAAATCAGAACGGATAAAACCAGAAATGCTTCCGCGTCCGAGGGTCTCACGCCGAAAGGAACGGTTCCCACCGTGCGCGTCAGTTCGCCTTTGGGAACACGCTCTGAAACCGAGGGGATTTTGGGAGATTGAGAATTGAAAACTGAAGATTGAAGCGCAGAGAGACTGCTCATCCCGGGTCCGAGGGCGTAAGCCGTGCGCTGTCCCTGCCGATACACTTCAACAGCATGAAGATTGAACGATTCCTGCATGGTCTGAAGATAGCGGGAAAGTTCATCGCGCTTTTCCGCGTCCAAATATTTTTTTGCCCGAATCTGATACGCGATGCGTCTCATAAAAAACTGATTCTGATCTTCCACATACTGATACAATCGCCTTCCGACTTCCAGCGAATTGTCGAGCGCCTGCTCCACAGGCACATTGAACCAGAACTCGATGCTGCCGGTAATGAAATTGATGGAAAAAAAGAAAAGCACGATGGTCGGAAAAAGCGTGATGGAGATAAAGGCAAGCACAAGCCGGGTCCGGAGCTTTGCGCCCATGACCTTGCGTTTTCTGTCATAAAACAGTTTGGCGAGGTTTCTGAATACCAGAAATATCAGGAGAATCAGCAGCAGGAGATTGATGTTGATCAGAATGAACATCAATATGGTGTTGGAAACCGGAAAATCTGCGCCGAAATGGATGACTTTGGTTTCGGCAAAGGTCAGCGCCGCCACCACAGCGATAATGGCAACGATAATGATGAGTTCCCGTTTCCGTTTTCGGCTCTCGCTGTCTGAAACAGAAAAAGATTGTTTTTTAAATCGGTTGGTTCGGGTCATAAAGGGGTCAGGGGTCAGGGGTCAGGGGTCAGGGGTTGCCTCTCACCCCTTACCTCTCACCTCTGACCTCAATATACGCCGTATGCAAAGGTTACGCAAAGAGCGCAAAGACTTATCCTTGCGAACCTTGCGGAATCTTTGCGCCCTTTGCGGTTCGGAAAAAGTTGCACATCAGGTCAATAAACAAAATCTATTGAATACCAGTCTGTTTCAAAATCCCACAGGGAGACAAAAAACAGAATATAATGAAGGTGAAGCGGAAGCGTGAGTTTGCTGAGCTGGGCTTTGGCGCGCAGGCGGTATTGTTTGCCCTTTTCAAGCTTGTCAAGGGAAATTATATTCAAATTATTAATTTCATTCATTAATTTTTGTGATTCTTTAAAAGACTGCGCCACAATGGGCTTGTCGTCTTCCCATGAGCGTTTGATAACAAATTCTTTTTTCAGACTGTGATATTTGATGGTATGACTCAGAGTTATCTCAACTAATTCCTTATCAGCCCAGATGCTGCGGACTTCCTCCAGCGTGATGAAAAACAGAAAAGTTGTGGGAACGCCGCTTAAAACAGCCTCCTGCATTTTTTCCGTAAATGTGCCTTTAAGATTCAGATAAACCAGTTCAAGATCATAGCGAGTGTTGGTGATGGTAATGTCAGCCACCCTTGCCTGTGCAAAAACCGGCGTCCGGGTCAGAAAAACTGCGGCAAGAAGCATGACATATATTTTCAGTTTCATGAATGATGACATTCGGCAGGTTACAGGTTGCAGGTTGCAGGTTGCATGTAACCTTGTCACCTGTCACCTGTCACCTGTCACCCTGTTACCTGTCCCCCTGTTACCTGTCCCCTGCAATCAGCGTGTCCCATGATTTTTTTTGTGTAAAAAATTGTTTGAGAAAGGCATGATTAAAGGCGTGTCCTGATTTTTTCACCACCAGATGCCCCAGAACCGGCATACCGAGCAGCGAAAAATCACCGAGGCAGTCGAGAATCTTATGCCGCACAAATTCATCTTTAAATCTCAATCCCTCGCTGTTAAGCACGCCTTCTTTGTCAAGCACCACAACATTTTCCAAAGAGCCGCCCCGGGCAAGTCCGTAGTTTTTCATATATTCGACTTCGTGAAAAAAGCCGAAAGTTCTGGCGCGTGCAATTTCCTTTTCAAATATGTTGTCGCTTACTTCAAGGGAAAAAGACTGTTTTCGGATCATGGGATGGTCAAATTCTATGGTGTAGCTGATGCGGAAGGTCGAATCCGGATAGATGGCGACAGATTTTCCGTTTTCTTTGATTTCAATTGGTTCTTTTATCACAAAAAAACATCGGGGACCGCTTTCTTCCTTGATGCCTGCGGCGCGGATCAGAGACGTGAAAACCGACGCGCTGCCGTCCATGATCGGCACTTCGTAACCATCTAATTCAACAAGCGCGTTGTCAATGGAAAGCCCGGCAAAGGCTGCCATAAGATGCTCTATGGTTGAAACAATACAGCCGTTGTCGCCGATGACCGTTGCAAGACTTGTGTCCACAACAGCATTGAAATGCGCCCTGACGCCCGGCTTATCCGGCAGATCGGTTCTCACAAATCTGATGCCGTGATTGACAGGCGCAGGCTTGATGGTCAGCGCGACCGCCTTTCCCGAATGCACCCCCACTCCCGAACAGGAAACCGGCTTTGCAATTGTTCTTTGCTGTAAATGTATAAACATCTTTATTATCTTCCTTATTCAAGGTATAGATTTTCAGAATCGTTTTCAGAATTGCAGGTCGCTGACGCTCCCTGCTCGGAGCGGGAAGCGTCAGCGACCGACATTTCTTAATTAGATGAAATAACTATGTGAAAGCGAATTGGTATCAGAATCGTTTTCAGAATCGGAGGATAAATCCCCCGGCTGAAATCTAAAGTGCGCTCAAGCGCACCTGTACCGAGACAAATGAATCCGGGAATGAAGAGCAGGCTTCAGCCTGCTTGAGCTTTCAGCCCTGAAATTTATTTCAGGTTTGTTTATACAGCGTATTGTATTTCTTTTGCAAGAAAAAGAATCTTTTTTAAAGGCTGTCACATAAAAGGATTGTTCTTTAAACATCTGTCAGTTATAATCTGTATCATGTTTAGTACCTGACCAAATTAATTCTGATGGGCTTGATGTTCCGTAGGGGTATGTCCCTACCCGTCTGACAAAGGACCGAGGAGAATTCTGTGCTTGCAAAAGTTCTGAGCAGCGCCGTCATCGGCATTGACGCATATCTGGTGGAAGTCGAAGTGGATATTTCTATGGGGCTTCCTTATTTTACCACCGTGGGGCTTCCTGAAACTGCTGTAAAAGAGAGCAGAGAAAGGGTCCGAAGTGCGATCAACAATTCGGGCTATCTGTTTCCGGATGACAGGATTACCGTGAATCTTGCCCCCGCCAATATCAAAAAAGAGGGAACCGGTTTTGATCTGCCCATAGCGTTGGGGATTCTGTGCGCCGGCCGGATGATTTCTCAGGAACTTGTTTCCAAGTATCTGATTATGGGAGAACTGTCGCTGGACGGACGCATAAAACCCGTCAAAGGTTCTCTCTCTATGGCGTTGGCTGCAAAACAGGCAGGCTATTCGGGCATCATCGTGCCGCATGATAACAGGCGGGAAGCCGCGGTGGTGGAAGGCATTACAGTGCTGCCAGTGAAAACACTGTCCCAGCTTATTGATTTTTTTCGCGGGTTCACGCAGATTGAACCTGAAAAAACCGACATTTCCGCCATGTTTGAAAGTATCCCTCATTATGAGGCTGATTTTTCCGAAGTCATGGGACAGGAACATGTCAAACGTGCGCTGGAAGTTGCCGCGGCAGGCGGGCATAATCTGATTATGATCGGGCCTCCGGGTTCGGGCAAAACCATGCTCGCCAAGCGCATTCCCTCTATTCTGCCGCCCATAACTTTTGAAGAAGCTGTTGAAACCACTAAGATTTTCAGCGTATCGGGAATGCTTGAAAAAGATCAGCCCCTGATTACCCGGCGTCCTTTCCGGTCTCCGCATCACACCATATCGGATGCGGGGCTTATCGGCGGCGGACATATTCCACGTCCAGGCGAAGTCAGTCTGGCGCATAACGGCGTTCTGTTTCTGGATGAACTTTCGGAATTTAAAAAGCATGTGCTTGAAGTCATGCGTCAGCCTCTGGAAGACATGAAAGTGACCATCTCCCGCGCAGCTTCGGCTGTTACCTATCCCTCCAGTTTTATGCTGATTGCAGCGATGAATCCCTGTCCCTGCGGATACTATTCCGATCCCAAACATGAATGCACCTGCGCGCCCCGGCAAATCAGCCGTTACCGGTCAAAAATTTCCGGTCCCCTGACAGACAGAATAGATATTCATGTGGAAGTTCCGGCAGTTCCTTATAAAGACCTCGTGGGAAAGGTCGCATCCGAGTCATCGGAAAAAATTCGTGGCAGAGTTTCCGCAGCCCGGAAAATTCAGCTTGAGCGATTTCAACAAACAAAATTTTACTGCAATGCCCAGATGAGCAGCCGCCATATCAAAACTTTCTGCGCCATTGATACCGTCGGACAGCGGCTTTTGGAAACAGCGATTGACAAACTCGGGCTTTCTGCCCGCGCCTACAACCGCATTCTGAAAATTTCCCGCACCGTTGCCGATCTTGAAGGCGCAGACAATATTCAGACATCCCACATTTCCGAAGCGATTCAGTACCGGAACCTGGACAGGGGAAAGATGTAGGGTGGGCAGAGCGGAATTAAGTTATCGTCAGGCTCAGTTTCGGCTTCGCTCAGTTTCGACTGCGCTCAACTGCCGGGCGGTGAGCGCAGTCGAACCGCACCGTTTTTTAATCAACCCCCTGTATGCACCACCTCCGAAGCCGGGACTAACCGCACTTTTTTTTTTATTTCGGGAAGCATCTCCACAAGCATATCATAGGTCACAGTATGCGGATGACCGATGCCGATAGCTTCTCCGTAGTTTTCCGCAGTTCGGATCAATAGCAGAAGTTGCTGCCGGATAAACACCGGCGTCTGAACATGGTCTATAAATACATCCCGCTGGGCAAAGGGAATCTGCAACAGACGGGCGCATGAATGGCAGATGCTGTCTTCTGTGGTCAGACTGTCAATAAAAAAAAGATTCCGCTTTTTTACAGCCGATAATATCTGATACATTCCCGCAGACATTGCCGTCATCCGGGACCCCATGTGATTGTTGACACCTTTGATAAGCGGAACAGAGTCCAAATTCTGTTCTAACTGGCGGATCAGTTCTTCAGATGTCATGGCGGTCAGCAGCGCGCCGGTTCCCGGATTGACCGCAGGGTATTCAACCGGTTCCATGGGCAGATGCAGCATAATTTCAACCCCTGCAATCTCGGCTTTGCGGGAAATCTGATGCCGACAGGGGCTGTGAGGAAACACAGAAAGCGTAATATTTGTATCAAGATTGAGGAATGCCTCGCCCATCAGGCAGTCATAGCCTACATCGTCAATAATGATCGCAACTTTGGGCAGCAGAGGTTTGGGATCAGGTATCCGCCTCTGCGGAACAATCTCTTTTTCAGGATAAATTTCATAAGCAGGTGCATAAGCTGTCGCTGTTTCTTTCTGCGATGTGCATTGAGAAACATATCCGATAATAACAAGCAGCACTGCTCCGGCTGCTGTTGCCGCCATTATTTTTTTGAACTTGGGAATACGGGATGCAGAAAGAATTCTTTTTTTCTTTATCTTGTTATAATTCATCAGGAGAAAGGAAATATACTGTTGGTTCGGCACCGCTTCGGGCATGAAATGTCTGCCCTGCCATTCTCAGCTCTTATACCAATTCGCTTTCAGAATTACAGGTCGCTGACGCTCGCTGCTCCGAGCCGGCAGGGCGGACAAAGCGCAGCGTGTCCGACATTTCAGTATCGGTGTAAAACGGGTTTGAAACCCGTTCTACAGCCATGCAGGGCGGACAAAGTTTCATAACTGTTTGAAAGCGATTCGGTATTAATCAGGCAGGGCAAGCATGAAATGCCTGCCCTGCATTCTCAGTAATGTCCGAATCAACAGCGAGCGACTACCGGGCGCTGCTCTTGAAAATATCGTAACCGACCAGAATTTCAAGCGCCCGCATCACCTGGTTGTCTTCCTGCAATCCTTCGATACTGAGGGGACCGTATCGGGATTCAACCTTTTTTTGCTGTTTTATTTTTTTGGACTTGTCTTTTTCATCCAAAGGCTGATCTTGTGTCCCGCTCTCATCTTCTACATAAGGATAGGCTTCCAGATGATTTTTAAGGTCCTTCTCTTTCAGCAAAGCATCCTCGTCTCCCTGTTCCGTATCCTCGGCATCCTCTATATATTGCTGTTTCACTTCAATATCCGGAACGATTCCCTGCGCCTGTATGGAGCGTCCGTTGGGCGTATAATATCGGGCAATGGTGAATTTCAGACCGTAACCGTCCCGCAATGTTTCAACGGTCTGAACCGATCCTTTTCCGAAAGATGTGACGCCGAGTATCAGCGCGCGCTTGTGATCCTGCAATGCGCCGGCAACGATTTCCGACGCGCTCGCGCTTCCCGCGTTAATCAGCACCACCATCGGATAATCCCGCTTTATTCTGTCACGATGAGCATCGAAAATTTTGGTATGCCTTTTCTGTCTGCCCTTGATGGAAACAATTGTGCCTTCTTCCAGGAAAAAGTCGGAAATTTCTATTGCCTGATTCAGCAGACCGCCCGGATTGTCCCTGAGATCAAGAATAAGCCCTTTGAGAGGAACTTCGCCGGTTTCCAGATTACGCAAAGCGGTTTCCAGATCATCACTGGTGTTTTCCTGAAAATTGGTGACCCGGACATAGCCGTAGCCAGGTTTTGCCAAAAGCGATTTCACGCTTTCAATGGGAATAATATCCCGCACCAGCTCAAAATCCATGGGTTTGGAAACACCTTTCCGCACAACGGTGATCAGCACTTTCTCGCCTTTGAGGCCTCTCATCTTTTTTACAGCTTCCCACAGCATCATATCTTTGGTGGACTCCCCGTCCACTTTGATAATAATATCGCCGGATTTCACACCGGCTTTATGAGCAGGCGTTCCTTCGATGGGAGAAATAACAGTGAGCAGACCTTTTTCCATTGTAATGACAATGCCGATGCCCCCGAATTCGCCACGGGTGTCAATCTGCAATTCTTCAAAAGCTTCGGGCGGCAGCAACTGGGAATGGGGATCCAGACTGCCGACCATGCCCTGAATCGCTTTCTGAATCAGTTCTTTGGTGTCCACAGGGTCAACATAATTTTTTTCGACCAGATCAATCACGTCGGAAAATATTTTCAAGCCCTTATATGTTTCATCATCCGCAGAAAGGTTTCGATAAAAACCGGAACCTACGGTACAAAACATGATGGCGATTCCCGTCACTATCCACAACTTTAAGTTTTTCTTCTTTTTCCCTGTCATCCTTTGCTCCTTTGCGTTCTTCTCGTTACGAAGCCCCGGCTTCGTATATGCTTATTGATGAAATTGCTGTTTCTTTTAAAATCCGATTTCCGAATCACCCTTTTCTGAGCCACCTCAGGGGATCCACAGATTTTCCGTGGTGACGCAGTTCAAAATGCAGCCGGGGACCTTCCGTGGAACCGGTTTCGCCCACAGTGGCAATGACTTCACCTTTTTCCGCATGATCGCCCTGTTTCTTGAAAACCTTGTCCGCATGGGCATAAAGTGTGCAATAATGATTTCCGTGATCTATGATAATCATATTGCCGTAGCCTTTGAACCAGTCCGAAAAGATCACTTCTCCTTCGCACACAGCATGAACGGCTTCGCCCCGGCCGGCTTTTATATCAATCCCGCTTTGGAAATTCATCACATTAAATTCGGTATTCCGATAGGGACCGAAAAAAGAAACAATTTCGCCTTTTACCGGCAGATTCAGCACGCCTTTGTAAACGGCAAATTTTCCGGTTCTGACGCCTTCCCTCTGTTTCCGTTTGAGTAATTCTTTCAGCAGCTCTTTTATTTTTTTGTCCAAATCATTTGCAGCCTGCTGCAAAGATGTCACCGATGCCAGTTTCAGAGATTTCCGGCTGCGGACTTCCGAAAGCAGTTTTGATCTTTCTTTTTTCTTAGAAGATATATTCCCGATTTCTTTTTTACAAGCCGCCGCCAGCAAAAGTTTTTCTTTTTTCTGTTCGCGCAGACTGTCTGACAGTTTCTGAAATGCTGCTTTTTTTTCAGCCAGACTTCCGAGAATATCGCTGTCGTATTCAAGGATTCGCTTCAGCGCGGTTTTCCGCTGAAAAAAATCGCTGACCGAATCTGCCGATGCAAGCAGTTGCATTTCTCCCATACAGTTCAGTTTGTAAAGCGCCACCATCCGGCGGGATGCATATTTTTCACCGATCTGAATCTGTTTTTTCAAATCCTCGGACGCGGTTTCAGCCTCTTTTATTTTTGCTTCAAGCGATGCTGCCTGAGACCGGATCAGCACTGCCTGCTTTTCCGCTTTGCTGAGTTCCCGCTCTATGGAATCCAGATGATTGATAATTTTGTTTTCTTTTTCAGCACAGTCCTGTATTTCGGCTTTATTTTCTTTTATCTCACGGCTGATTTCAGCAGCTTCTTTTTTGAAATCTTTAATTTTCACATCAATCTGCGAAGCAGAGAGACCCGCGCCGTAAAAGAGCAGGGCGACGCCTGCAATCAGGAACACACTGACTTTTATGCAAAAATCTGTTTGCTCTGTTTTTATCATTACCTGTCCTCAGATTTTTCACTCCGCATCCGGAGTGCGAAAATGCCTGATCTTATGCCTGATCTTATGCCTAATCTTATAAAAGAGGTTTCGCATCAGTAAAACGGCCCGGGTTAAAAAATAGATAAACCCGTTCTGCTTTTAATCTTTTAATAAGACCACATAAGACGACGCATTCCGTACTGCTGATACGAAAGCGGTTACAATTTCAAAAACTGTTTGAGAGAAAGATAACAGCCTGCCCATCCCACAAACATGCTTCCCAGCAGAATTCCTGCGATAATTTCCGAAGGAAGAAAACGGAGCTGGAAATTTGAAAGCAGAAAATTGAAATTGGACGCTGTTTCCAATTTCCAGTTTCCGATTCCCAATCGCCACTCGCCCGTCACAAATCTGAAAACCGCAAGCAGCGCGCCCAGCCCTATCAGTCCGCCCAGTGCGCCCTGTATAAGACTCTGAATATAAAAAGGGTCTTTGATAAAGCTTTCGGACGCGCCGACCAGACGCATGATTTCAATTTCATCACGACGGGAGTATATCACCAAGCGGATGGTATTTGCCACAAAAAAAACAGCCGCCAGAAAAAAAAGACCGCCCATCGCATATCCTGAGGCTTTGAACAGGTTCAGCATATCGCTGAAGCGTTCCAGCCATTTCTGTCCGTACTCGACTTCTTCCACGGAGGGGAGTGCGGAAATCTGTCGGGCGGCTTCATCAAAATCCTCGCGATTTCGGGAAAGTTCCGCCATCTGAATTTCAAAAGCATCGGGCAGCGGATTTTCCTTTAAATTCTCAAACAGAGACGCCTGATGCGTCATCTGGTTTTTCAACTGTTCAATCGCTTCTTTTTTGGATATGAAACGGACAGTTTCAATCCCTTTTATCCGCTCAATCGAAGCTTTTATCTCTGAGATTTTCTCTTCCGGTGTACCCGAATCAAGGTATGCCATGATGCGGATACCTTTTGTCCATGAATCCATGAGCGCGTCGGCATTGATGAAAAACAGCACAAACACGCCGATCATCAGTACGGACAGGGCAACGGTGATGACTGTCACCGCGTTCAGAAAGCGGTTTCCCAGAATATCACCCAAGGCTCTTCTGAAAAATTGCAGCATCAGGCAGGCTTCGGGATAAGAGTTGAGGATTGCAGGCGTCCCTGTTCCAACAGAATGACCCGTCCCCCGGTTTTCCGGATCAGTTCGGTGTCATGGGTCGCGATAATCACGGTTCCGCCCCGGTCATGAAAGCTTTTCAGGAGTCCGAAAATCACCTTTGCAGATTCAGCATCCAGACTGCCGGTGGGTTCGTCTGCAATGATGATGCGGGGATCGCCGGCGATGGCTCTTGCAACAGCGATGCGCTGCTGTTCGCCCCCGGACAGCCCCGGAGGAAAAGATTTGAGTTTGCCTTCCATGCCCACAGTCCTCACCACGCTTCTGACTTTTTTCCCGACTAAACGGCTTTTAGTTCCCACAGCTTCCAGTGCAATCGCAATATTGTCAAACACATTTTTTGTATGGATCAGTTTATAATCCTGAAATATAATGCCGAATTTTCTTCTCAGCATCGGTATCCGTTTTCGGGGAATTCTCGACAGGTTTAACCCTTCCACGATAATCTGTCCTTCTGATACAGGTTCTCCGAGATAGAGCAGTTTCATCAGCGTGGTTTTTCCTGCCCCGCTGGCCCCGGTGATAAAAAGAAATTCATTCTCATATATATCAAAACTGACATCAATCAAAGCATTTTTTGCATCATAACGCTTGTGAACATGAAATATACGGATAATCGGACTTTTGGTGTTATTCAGCTCGATTGTAATTCTCCAACCGGATTGATGATCTCCCCCGCCTTCGTCAAATCTTCGACGCTGCTGAGGCTTTTATAATTGACCTGCCTGAATTTTATTGATATGAAGCATATTGAGTTCAGGGAGTGCTGTCACCAGTTTTCCCTGCTCAAAGCCTTCACTGATTCCCATAAAAAAGCTTCTTCCATTTCAGTGAAGGCTTTTTTACCTGATTGTAACCTTAAAATCAACAATAAAAAGCGAAATACAAAACTGCAACCGCGAAAACACGAAAGTCTGTTTTTATATTTTGGCGAAATGCACGAAGGTTTATACTTTTCATGTCCTTCATACTTTTCGTGCTTTCGTGGTTGCAGTTTCGCGTTCCGAAAATATAAGACAAAATGAAACAGGAACTTATTCAGATTCTTTGTCAGAAATCTTTCAAATACAGCAGCGAGCCGATTTTCAAATTGGTTTCCGGCAGAATGAGCCGCTTTTATATCAACTGCAAGCCGACAACGCTGAGTCCCAGAGGCATGTTTCTTGCCGGACATCTTATATTCGATGCGATCAGAAATGTCAATGTCACTGGCGTGGGCGGACTCACCTTCGGAGCGGATCCGCTTGCCATAGCAACAGCTTTCGCCTCCGAACTGAATGCCCACCCCGTAAAAGCTTTTTCCATACGCAAGATACAGAAAGATCACGGCATTGTCAAATGGATCGAAGGCGATATGTCCCCGGGCGAGCGGGTTGCGATTATTGACGATGTGGCGACAACCGGCGGCTCCACGGTCAAAGCCATTGAACGGGCGCGTTCCGAAGGGCTGGAAGTGGTAAAAGCGGTCATTCTGGTGGACCGGCAGGAGGGCGGGCTTGAAAATATCCGCCAATATGTGGATGATATTTCGGTGATTGTTTCAAAAGATGAGCTGTTTGAATATGCCCAGCCCCGCAGGGATGGCTGAAAATAGCCCAGTACAGAGCTAAAAACAGATATTGTCGGGAATACGGATTCCATAATTTTTCAAGTCCCGTAGGGACGCATGAGAATACCCCGGCAATTTATTGCCGGATAAGAAGTTCACATCATTTTTTCTTTCAAGTCCCGTAGGGACGACTGAAAATAGAGGTGTTGATTGACTTCAGCCGTCCCTACGGGACTCAAAATGGGGCTTGTCCGGACGGCGATGAATTTTTGTGACCTTTGTGTTCTTTGTGGTTAAAAAAAAATTGCACACAGCGTAATTATGAACAAAAATAATACAATCCGGACAAATATTCAAGCCTAATTTTTAAAACAGAGCGAGAAAATGTTCCGGTCGTTTTCGGGAAAGAGCGCCGTAAAAGGTCGGGTTTGAGGCGGAGCAGGAAGTATTTCGCTATTTAGAGCGTGCGGCTTATATCGGGTGAGAGATTGATAGATTCGGGGTTGTTTTGGGATAACCACCAAATTCAGCGGCGGATAAAATAAGGATGTTATAAAAATCATCCGAAAGTTGCTTTTTGTAACACTCTGAATTTATGTTACTAATTTCAACCCTTAATTCGCATTAATTATTCAACTCTTAAAATCAAACTTGACAAAGCACTACGTTGTTTATGAGATGGGAGAATTTTTTCTTTACCAGAGTGCGAATTTCATAAGAATTTTCAGGCGGTATCCATATAATCTGCGGGTCTGCTTTAAACCATGTCATTTGGCGTTTGGCATATCGCCGGGTGTCACGCCTGAGCGTTCTCACGGCTTCCTCGTAAGACATTTTTCCCTGAATAAATTCAGCCAAATGCCGATAGCCGATAGACTGCATGGATTTGAGTTCCGGCGAATAGCCCATATCCAAGAGTTTTCTGACTTCATTCTCAAATCCTGCGGCTATCATGGCGTCAACACGGCGGTTGATGCGCTCGTAAAGCATTTCTCTTTCCATGTCCAAGCCGATTTTCAGAACATGAAACGGTTCTTCGGCAAACTGATGCGTCTCGTGATATTCTGAAAGCGGTTTTCCTGTAAGTTCATACACTTCAATCGCCCTTACAATTCTGAAAATGTCATGGGGATGAATTTTTGCTGCGGTATCAGGGTCATACCAACGCAGACGCTCGTGAAGACATTCGCCGCCGTTGACCTCTGCTTCCTGTTTCAGACGTGTGCGGATTTCCGAGTCCGCTGTCACACCCTGAAACAGACCGTGTACCAGCGATTTGATGTAAAAGCCCGTGCCGCCTGCGACAATCGCGGGAATATGGTTTTCATGCAGTTCTGCGATTTTTTTTCGGGCAATTTCGGCAAACATCGCCGCGTCAAAATCCTCATCCGGATCAACAATGTCTATCATATAGTGCGGGACGCGGGCTTTTTCTTCGGGCGTGGGCTTTGCCGTGCCGATATCCATGTGCCGGTAAATCTGCATGGAATCGGCGCTGATGATTTGTCCCCCGAAAGCTTCGGCGACATTGATTGCCGCAGCCGTCTTCCCGATGCCCGTGGGCCCGCAAATTACAATCACATTCGGTTTGTCAGTCATAATGGTCTTTATTTAAAAAACAAAGATTCCGCAAGGTTCGCAAGGATAAGTCTTTGCGCTCTTTGCGTAACCTTTGCGGACTTTGCGGTAAAAAAGTTGCACATGGCGTAAAATATCTCACTCCTACGGAGTTTGGGAGCTGTTTGGAATGTTTCTACAAATATGTCGCTCCTACGGAGTTCGGAAGATGCTTGAAATATTTATCTACAAATATGTCGCTCCTACGGAGCTTGGCAGAATGTTTTATATCTGTGTTAATCCTGTCAATCCTGTTAATCTTGTAAATCCTGTCAATCCTGTTTAAAAAAGTATTGACAAGCTGTCAGATTTTGTTTATAAGCCTCGACATCAATGCGGGTCAAGGAGATTATATCAGATTTTCTTCAATTAAAAACCCGTGTCAATTATATTGTCGGGATGTGGCTCAGCCTGGTAGAGCGCAGCGTTCGGGACGCTGATGTCGCTGGTTCAAATCCAGTCATCCCGACCATCATCCGGTCTGAATTTCTCGCAACGTATCCAAAGAATTTTTTCTTTCTCGCAAAGACGCCAAGAACGCCAAGACTTAATTTATTTTTTTCTTTGCGAACTTTGCGCCTTTGCGAGAAACTTCTTTTTCACAAAGATTTTATTTCTCGCAAAGACGCAAAGTCCGCAAAGATTTTTTTTTATAAAAAAGGCTTTTCTTTGCGACCGTTGCCTGAAAACAGATGCGCCTCTGCGAGAAACTTCTTTTTATTTCAGAATATTCCGTGCCGAATTTCAAAACACATCTTTCTGTTGCATACACGGCAAACGCTGCCGCTGTGACCGCACTCTGGCTGGCGGGCATGGCAGGCATCCCGGAATCGCTGCTGTATTTCATTGCGGGAACTGTCGGAGGCATCCTCCCCGACATTGACGCAAACAAATCTCTGCCCTTAAAGCTGATTTTCAATATCGCCGGTGCTGTTATTGCCATTTTTGCGCTCCTCAGCCAAAAAAGCAATTCGCCGCCGCTCTTTCTTTTTCTCATTTTGCCGACCGTGTTTCTGCTTGTCAGATACGGCGGACTCTTTATTTTTAAGCATCTCACGGTACATCGCGGGCTGATTCATTCAGTTCCCTTTGCGTTGCTGTGCTGGTTTCTGACCACCATGCTGCTGTATCACATCTTTCATGCCTCAAATTTCACCGCATGGATGAGCGGCATTTTTGTTTTTTTCGGATGCCTCATTCATCTTATTTTAGATGAATTGAGCAGTTTCCGTTTATCTGAAAAAGGGATAAAAAAATCTTTCGGCACTGCGCTCAAGGCGGGCAGTTTCAAACATCTGAAAACGACTGTGCTGCTTTATGTTACCATTGTCGCTCTGTTTTGTCTGATGCCCGGTCCCGGGTCATTTATTCATGCGGTTTTGAAAAAAAGCCCCTGGCTTGCGCCTTAGGAAATGAGAAGTGAGAAATGAGAAATAGGATGTGTGAATATTTCTCACTTCTCACTTCTCACTTCTCACTTATTTTCCCTTGGGCAAGGTAAATTTAAAACTGCTTCCTTTTCCGAATCGGCTTTCCGCCCATATTTTCCCGCGGTTTTTTTCCACAAATTCTTTACATAAAATCAGCCCCAGACCCGTGCCTTTCTCATCGGCTGTTCCCGGTTTGGAGAATTGAATATTCATTCGGAACAGTTTCTCAATATCCGCTTCTTTGATGCCGACGCCGTTGTCTGAAACCGAAAATTCCGTAAAATCTCCCGCATCTTTTGCCCTTATCCGGATTTCTCCGCCGCTTTTGGTGTATTTTAAAGCATTTGTCATCAGATTTCTTATCACAGCGTTTATCATGTCCACATCTGCATGGACAAATGTATGTTCCGAAATTTCATTTACAATGCAGATATTTTTCTGCTTTGCGTTATTTTCCGACAATGTGACGACATCTGCAATGATACTGCCCATGCTGATTTTTTCGGGATACCATGGAATCTGCCCTGTCTGAGACATGGACCATTCCAGCAAATTCTGCAATAAATTAAAGGCATTTTTGGAAAGCGTGTTGATATTCTCTATGAAATATTTTATTTTATCTTTGTCCATTTCATCTAAAAAATCAATCAGATAATTTGTGCCGCTGATCAGTCCGTTAAAAGGGCTTTTCAGATCATGGGCAATAATGGAAAAAAATTTATCTTTGGTTGCATTAAGTTCTTTCAACTCCTGTTCACGATGCTGTAATTTTTCATTTGATATTTTCAGGACTTCTTTTGCCCGCTTTAATTCTAAATGCGTCCTGACCCTTGCAATCAGTTCGCCAGCATGAAAAGGCTTTGTGATATAATCCACCGCGCCGATTTCAAAGCCTTTCATCATGCTTTCAATATCTGTTCTTGCTGTCAGAAAAATAACAGGGATGTCCTGTGTGTCAGGATTTTCCTTTAATTTCTTGCAGACTTCGTATCCGTCCATTTCCGGCATCATAATATCCAAAAGAATCAGATCGAATTTTGCCGACGTTACATGTTCAATCGCGGATATACCGTTTTGGTCAAATGACATCCGATAGCCTTCCTGCTTCAAAATGCCTGCAACTGCCTGAATATTCTTGGCGGAATCATCAACAATCAATATCCTGTAATATGTATCCCTGTCATTCATATCATTCATAATATGTGCCTCTTATAATATTAGGAGTTACGCAGTTGAGACCTCATCCCCACCTCACCCCCCGGCCCCCTCTCCGAAGGAGAGGGGGAGAGGTCTCAACTGCGTAACTCCTGAATATTTCAGATTTCCTGAAAAATAATTTTACTTTCAATTAAATTACAGTATAATTCAATCTGATGTGTGAAGCAAACTTATTTTATTAAAAAGAATCATGTCAGTCATGGATAAACATAATCAAAAAATACAGAATGTTTTAGTCACAGGCGGCGGCGGCTTTCTCGGCGGTGCCATCGTGTCCCGGCTTGTCGGAAGGGGCGACAGGGTTCGCAGTTTTTCCAGAAAATTTTACCCGGAACTGGCATCGCTGGGTGTGGAGCAGATTCAGGGCGATATCAGCGATCAGCGCTCGGTGGAACAGGCTCACGAAGGCATTGACCTTGTTTTTCACACCGCAGCAAAGCCCGGTATATGGGGAACCTATTCCGAATATTTCAAAACCAATGTTTTCGGAACGCAGAATGTGCTTGACGCGTGCCGGCGGCACGGTGTTTCAGGGCTTGTCCATACCAGTTCGCCCAGCGTGGTGTTCAATGGTAAAAACATGGAAGGCGTGAATGAGTCTGTTCCTTATCCTGAAAAATTCCACGCGCATTATCCGAAAACAAAAGCGATTGCGGAACAGCATGTTGTCAGAGCCGCAAAAGAAGGATGGCTCAAAGCTGTTATTCTGAGACCGCATCTGATATGGGGTCCCAAAGACAATCACCTTGTGCCGAGAATATTGGCAAAGGCAAATCGTCTGCTCAGAGTCGGAGACGGCAAAAACCTTGCGGATACGGTTTACATCGCCAATGCCGCAGACGCCCATATACTGGCGGCGGATAAGCTGCTGGGATGCCCGGAGCTTTCCGGCAGGATTTATTTTATCACTCAGGGAGAGCCGATACCTTTGTGGGATATGATTGACGCAATCCTCAAAGCCGGCGGACACAGCCCTGTGAAGCGTTCTGTATCTGAGAAAACCGCAAAAAAAATCGGCGCAGTATGCGAATTTATCTATGGCATTTTGCATATTACAGCAGAGCCGCCCATGACACGGTTTTTAGCCGAAGAACTTGCCGCATCTCACTGGTTTGATATTCAGGCTGCCCGAAAAGATTTGGGATATGTTCCCCGTGTTTCTACTGAAGAAGGGCTTCGGCGCTTGGAAGCGTGGCTGAACTGTAAAAATTTGACAACTTTTTAAGCAGAGTTCCGCAAAGATATGTTTTAAACCTTTGCGGAACTCTGCGGGGAACTTTGCGCTCTTTGCGGTTCGTTTTTACGATGCGGAAATTTCATAAGCGTAACTCCTGAAGTTGTCAAATCATCATACTGATTTCAATTTTGCCCTCAGCCGGAAGGACCATCTTCCGGCTGTTCTGCATTAAAGAATATTCTTATATTTTTCCCGGAATGATAAATTTATACTTTAAAAAATGAGTCTTTTTAATTATAGCTTAAAAAATAAAATAAATTCATTTAATTACAACTTACAGCTTGACAAGAGAGGTAAATACGAATAAAAAAAATCTGTAATTAAAATGTGAGTTCGGCATAAATTGCAAAAGTACCCTTTTTTTGATGATTGGTAGAATAAATTTCCTGATTTTATTTGTAAAATTTTATACTGAACTCACATTGACCAAGATATTTGCGAAACCGTAAAAATAAGTGACGGTAAAGTTCGGAAAAAAAGATAAGGCGTCTTTGCCCATGAAGAAGGGTGACGCCTTTTTTGCGCCGGTCATTGTCTGAAGATTTCTCGCAAAGGCGCAAAATCCGCAAAGGTTATAAGATATTTAGGAGGTGGGCTTTCTGCGACAGCGAAAAATTTCAATGCCGTCATTTAATGCCTGATTCTATAAAAGAAATTGAAATTAAAGGTAAATTAAAGTCAGCAAGGAGGAAAGAAAGTATGAATTTGAATACGCCCAATGCCAACGAGGCATTACAGACCAAAAACCGCTCCCGCAATGTTGCCCCCCAGTCCGGTATCTGCTCCCGCTGTGTGGACGGCTGCAAAGGCAACTGCGATATGTTTGTCGCTTCATTTCGGGGCAGAGAGATGCTTTATCCCTCTCCTTTCGGTGAAGTGACCGCAGGCGCAGACAAAGACTATCCTGTTGATTATTCTCATCTGAATATTATGGGATATGCCATCGGCGCGGAAGGCATCGAAGCGGACCCCGATCATGCCATTTTCCCGAAAGTCAATACCGAAACATGGTACGGCGCGACGGAAAAAGTCAAAATGAAGATTCCCATGTTCACCGGCGCGCTGGGCAGCACGGAAATTGCCCGCAAGAACTGGGAGCATTTTGCGGTGGGCGCGGCTATATCGGGCATCAGTCTGGTTTGCGGCGAGAATGTCTGCGGCATTGATCCGCAATTGGAAATCAACAATCACGGCAAAGTGGTGGAATCGCCCGAAATGCGGCGCAGAGTGGAACAGTATCGCCGTTATCATGAAGGATACGGGGATATTATCGTTCAGATGAACGTGGAAGACACCCGGCTGGGCGTGGCAGAATATGTGGTTGAAAAGTTGGGCGTTGAAACCGTCGAACTGAAATGGGGTCAGGGCGCAAAAAGCATCGGCGGCGAGATTAAGGTTAATTCCCTTGAACGGGCTGTGGAACTGGCAAAACGGGGATACCTTGTGACGCCGGATCCGAATAAAAAAGCAAATCAGGCAGCATTCAAAGACGGTTCCATCAAAGAATTTGAGCGTCATTCGCGAGTCGGTTTTCTGAGTCAGGACGGGTTCATGAGAGAAGTTGACCGGGTTCGCAAAATGGGTGCAAAGCGCGTCACGCTTAAAACCGGCGCGTATCCCATGCGTGAATTAGCAATGGCGATCCGCTGGGCATCTGATGCCCGCATTGATCTTCTGACCATTGACGGCGCACCCGGCGGCACCGGCATGAGTCCCTGGCGCATGATGACAGAATGGGGTATTCCCTCCATTTATCTGCATTCTATGACTTATGAACTTTGCCGACGGCTGGGAAATAAAGGAGCGTGGGTTCCGGATATTGCCTTTGCCGGCGGTTTTTCTACGGAAGATCATATTTTCAAAGCACTGGCGCTGGGCGCTCCTTACTGCAAGGCTGTATGTATGGGACGTGCGCTGATGATTCCGGGCATGGTCGGAAAGAATATCGGCCGCTGGCTCAACGGCGAAGACGGCGGACTTCCCTCAACGGTTTCCAAATACGGCACCACAAAAGAAGAAATTTTTGTTTACTACCAGAAGCTGAAAGACAAATACGGAGATGAGGTTGACAAATTACCGCTGGGTGCCATCGGCGTTTACAGCGCATCGGAAAAACTCCGCGTCGGTCTTCAGCAGTTGATGGCGGGTGCCAGAAAATGGCGCACACATCTGATCACGCGCAACGAGCTTGCCTGTCTGACCGAAGAAGCGTCAAAAGTGACCGGCATTCCGTACATTATGGAAGCTTACAGAAAAGAAGCACTTAAAATCATTGATGCCTGATGAGATTCTTCATTGGAAATGTCATTGTTTCGACAGGCTCAACAACCTTCTGAGCGGAGCGAAGAATCTCACCGAAATCCGGAGTGCTAAAATGAAATTTTAGCAAATGGGCTCAACAACTTTCTGAGCGGAGCGAAGAATCTCACCGAAATCCGGAGTGCTAAAATGAAATTTTAGCAAATGGGCTCAACAACCTTCTGAGCGGAGCGAAGAATCTCACCGTGCAATACGAGATTCTCCGCTCCGCCCAGAATGACAGGGACAACTTCTTCTATACCGCTGCCAATCTCTCACGCGCTGACACAGCGAGTAATTTCCTTCAATATCTTTTTGACATGCACCAGCGGGCTGCCGTTTTTCGGCAATTTTGCCTTCAATACATGATCCGGCGTAAATTCAAACTGTTGTGAATCCGAAAGAATCACATCCACAATGCCGAAGGGTTTTGCCTGATGCGCTTCCGAAAAATAGAACAATGCCTGATGCTCTGTGAGGTCAAGCCGCTTGACGCCTGCTTTTACAGACAGGGCTTTGAGCATGATCTTGAGCAGCAGATTCACAGCCTCCTCCGGCAGTTCGCCGAAACGGTCGGTCAGTTCGGCTTTGAAATCCGAAATCTCTTTCAAATCCGTCATTTTTGCCAAGCGCCGGTATGCCGACAAACGCTGGTCAATATCCGGCATATACGATTCCGGGAAAAATGCGGACATAAGCACATTGATTTCCGGCTCGAGATTCTCAACAACCGGCTCTCCTTTTAATTCCGCCACGGCATTTTCCATGAGTTTCAGAAACATATCATAACCGACAGCCGCAATATGCCCGGACTGGGACGCGCCCAGAATCGCGCCGCCGCCCCGTATTCTCAGGTCGCTCAACGCAATCTGAAAACCGGAACCGAGATCGCTGTGTTCCATCAATACTTTCAAACGCTTCTGTGCGTCTTTGGTCAGACTTGTCTCATGAGGAATAAAAAGATAAGCATAAGCCTGCTCGTCTCCCCGCCCGACTCTGCCCCGCAACTGATAAATCTGGGCAAGCCCGAATTTGTCCGCCCGGTTGATGAAAATCGTATTTGCCGAAGGCACGTCCAGACCTGATTCAATGATCGTCGTGCATACCAGCATGTCAATTTCTTTTCTCACGAACCGGAGCATGACATTTTCCAAAGCGTTCTCATCCATGCGCCCGTGCGCCACATCCAAGCGGACTTCCGGCGCGAGTCGAAGCAGATACGCCGCTGTTTCATGGATAGTCTGGATATTGTTATGGACAAAAAATATCTGCCCTTTTCTTTTCAATTCCTTTCGGACTGCCTCCGCAATGAGCCTGTCGTCAAATTCGGAGAGATAAGTAATAATCGCTCGGCGGTGTTCGGGAGGCGTGGAAATAACGCTGATGTCCCGGATGCCGGTCATGGACATGTGCAGGGTGCGGGGAATGGGCGTGGCGGTCAGCGCCAGCACATCAACCGTATTCCGCATTTTCTTCAACGCCTCTTTGTGCCGGACCCCGAAACGCTGTTCCTCGTCAAGAATGAGCAAGCCTAAATCTTTAAATTCAACATCTTTCTGAAGCAGCCGGTGTGTGCCGATAACAATATCAATTTTTCCATGTTTGACTTCTTCAATTATCTCACGCTGCTCTTTTGCGGAGCGGAATCTGCTTAAACATCCAATCGTTATCGGATAGTCTTTAAAACGGCTCGAAAAGGTTTCAAAATGCTGTTCCGCAAGCACGGTTGTCGGGACCAGCACGGCAGCCTGTTTGCCGTCATTCACCGCCAGCAGCGAGGCGCGAAGTGCGACTTCTGTTTTCCCGTATCCCACATCGCCGCAGACAAGCCGGTCCATCGGCTGTTCAGATTCCATATCTTCAAGCACATCTTCAATGGCTCTGAGCTGATCCGGCGTTTCCTCATAAGGAAATCCGGCTTCAAAATCATGGAAAAGACTGTCCCGTTTTCCATAAGCATGACCTTTTCTGACTTTGCGGGCGGCATAAAGTTTGAGCAATTCGCCGGCTATTTTTTCCGCAGATTTTCTGACTTTTGCTTTGACTCGCTCCCACGATGCGCCGCCCATTTTGTCCAAAACCGGCGCAATGCCTTCCACGCCCATATATTTCTGAACCATGCTCATGCGGTCAACCGGCAGATAGAGTTTGTCGTCATCTTTGTACAAAATCAGGAGAAAATCATTGCTCGCGGCGTTGATGCACAGTTTCACCAAGCCTTCATACTGACCGATGCCGTGTTCCACATGCACCACCAGATCGCCTTTTTTCAAATCTTCAAAGTTGAGCAAATCGCTCTGAACCTTGCGGGGCGGGATTTTTCTCTTTGCCCGCGCTTTGCCGAAAATCTCAGTTTCCGTTATCACGGCAAGAGATTTGTCATCTCGGACAAAGCCGGAAGAAATCTGTCCCGGACATATATAAATCGAGCCGACGCCTGCTTTCACATCGGGAAAGCCTTGGGAAAAATCGGGAAGAATGCCGTAAGTTTTCAGCAGCGACTTCAGGCGTTCAACAGAACTGCCGCTGCTGCAAACCAGCGCGACAGTGTAACCGGCTGCTTTTTTCTCATTCAGCCAGTTGGCAAAAGGCAGAAAAGGGCTTTCGTTTTCCGGAGAATTTTCGGATTGGAGACTATCCGGAGTGTCAAAATGCAATTTTGACATATTCGCAAAAATTTCGCTTTGCTCCCCGCCTGAGAACAGACTGCGCTCCGAAAGTAAAACGGGTTTGAAACCCGTTCTACTTTGCTCTTCATCACCGCTTTTTTGCTCAAGCATATTCCGCACACTGCACTCCGAAAGTAAAACGGGTTTGAAACCCGTTCTACTTTGCTCTTCCCCGCCGTTTTTTCGCTCAAGCATATTCCGCACTTCTGCCCATTCCAAATAAAGCGATTCCGGCTCAACACAAAGCCTGCCTTCTTTCCGTGCGCTCATATAACTTTCAAATATCTGCTCACGGAAGGACTTTGCTGCTGATTCTGTTTCTATGGAATCTGTCAGCACAAACAGCGAGCGGTCCGACACATAATCAAAAAAAGTGTCAAGGCTTGGATAAATCAGCGAAATCAGGCTTTCCATTCCCGGAAATATGCCTTCATTTTTAATCCGCTCCGTCAGTTCCCTGATGTGCGTGACCGGCAAATCCGTTTTATATGCCTGTTCCTTCATGCGCTGAATAACCGAAGCGATATTTTCCTTTTTTAAAATCGCCTCTTTTGCCGGAAGAATCACCGCTTCGTTTACGATTTCGGTTTTGCGCTGGCTTGCCGCAGAAAAAAATCGCAGCGAATCCGCGGTGTCTCCGAAAAACTCAATTCTCAGGGGATCAGGATAAAGGGGTGAAAAAATGTCGAGAATGCCGCCTCTGACGCAGAAATCCCCGGGTTCTTCCACGATAAGCGACTGAGTATAGCCGCCCGCGACAAGCTTGCTGACTAATGCGTCGCGGTTCATTTCCTCGCCGGATAAAATCAGTTCCGCATA
Source organism: Desulfobacteraceae bacterium (assembly GCA_020049595.1). Classification (GTDB taxonomy): domain Bacteria; phylum Desulfobacterota; class Desulfobacteria; order Desulfobacterales; family JAIFKL01; genus JAIFKL01. The sequence goes on along the minus strand of JAIFKL010000001.1, from coordinate 1,396 downwards.
GCCGGTCAGTTCCTGTTTCGGAATCAGCTTTTGCAGCAGCGCGTCGGGGCTGACAATGACAATCGGCGGGGGTGCCGGTTCCGTAAGCAGACGGTAAAGGGTGCGAATCCGCTTGGCAGCCGTTTCATTGTGATAAGACAGAAATTTAAACGGCAGAATATTGTAAGGCGGAAAACAGATAATTCTTTCAACTGCTTCCTTCTCTCCCAGAAAAGCGGAAAGAAAAAAAAGCAGTTCTTCCCGAAAGGCTTCTCCCTGTTTTTGAGACGGCGCAATGACCGCAATCGGCATCTGATGTGCTTTATAAATTTCGGATACGCTGTATGCTTTTTCGGATCCGTGCAGTCCGTTGCATTCAAATACACAATTTTTTCGGGTATTTTTATCAATAATGAAGCGGGATGTTTTTTTTTCTTGATTTTGATTCATAAACACAGTATTGTACTTTTCATCATTGAAGCCGGCGTAGCTCAGGTGGTAGAGCAGCTGATTCGTAATCAGCAGGCCGCGGGTTCGAGTCCCATCGCCGGCTCCATTTGAATTTCAAGGATTTTTCGGCATACTGTTTTCAGCGGTGCCCTAAAATCCTTTGTTATTTGATGCTTTCTTCATCACGGCTTAAATGTGAGCCGGATTGTGTTTTTAGCCAATATACTGATTTTATTGATAAACATGTCCGTCAGATTTAAAAACCGATCCGACCGGAAAACAATAAAATATATCAGAAAAATGTCTGAAAGTGAATGCTGATTTGAAAAAATCTTGTTGTTTCTCGCAAAGACGCAAAGAGCGCAAAGAGGATTTTTGCTGTCCCGAAGGGACAAAAAGCGTCTTTGCGATAAACTTTATAGGAGTTACGCAGTTGAATCCGGCTTTTTTAAAACCGCTTTTTAAACCGCAAAGTTCCGCAAAGGAAATCGCAAAGTTGCGCAAAGATGTGTTCTGAAACTTTGCGTTCCTTTGCGCCGTACTTTGCGGAACTTTGCGGTTCGTCAACCGCAGAGAGCGCAAAGGAAATCGCAAAGTTCCGCAAAGATGTGTTTCAAAACTTTGCGTTCTTTGCGCGGAACTTCGCGTTACTTTGCGGTTCTCCGCGGTCCGTTTTTCCGATGCGGAAATTCCAAATGCGTAACTCATACTTTATTTTCGACTGAAAAAAATATACAGGAAAATCGGATGGATTCCATTACAGCTATTGTCGGCGTCATGAAATCTGTGCTTGGGAAACTGCATCAGCTCTGTCTTGAAAACAGACTTGACGACACAGAATATATCCGAAATGCGAAAGCAGTTTTGGAGGCAGCCGCCGCGTTTTTGGACGGCAACAAAGGCATATCCGAAAATCCTGAAAATCTGAAAAACGAACTTTATCTGTTCGCCAGAAATTTATGGCTGA
>JAIFKL010000041.1 GCA_020049595.1 Desulfobacteraceae bacterium | reverse complement strand
AACGACTTTTCAAGTCGTTTCTGACTCCGAAACGATTTGAAAAATCGTTTTACGACACCGTTCAGTCAGAATCGGCAAAACGACTTTGCAGGTTGTTTTTGACTCTGAAACGATTTGAAAAATCGTTTTACGCTTGAAGCCGGCGCGCTCGTAAAACGACTTTGCAAGTCGTTTCTGCCTCCGAAACGATTTGAAAAATCGTTTTACGACACCGTTAATTCTATTTTTACAGATTCGTGAAAGATTCATGCGTATCTGCTGTATTGTATAAATGCAGGATTTTCACGCAGAATGTATAAAAATATCACATTAAACAAAGAAATGCAAATTTTAAGCCGGTGTTCCCCTGCGAAAAAACGCAGGACAATGGTAGAATATTTCTCCCTGTTATACCGTTTTCACCCCATCGGAAGTAGAATATTTCTTATATATGAATACCGATGCTGACCCATTGCGTTCCTTTCTGTTTTATGAAATAACACAAATTAAAGCTTGGGGGAATTTCAGGAAAAAATAACCGTCAGATATTTTCAAAGGAGGACGCCATGAGAAAAACAAGATATGAAAGGACAATGTATATTTCTGAGGATTATGATGAGGAAGATATTCAGGTTCCTATGAGAAATTATCTGTGCCGGCATTACGACAGATGTCTTAATCATGCAGCCCGGTCAAATAAAGTTTTCGGCTGCGAAAGTTGCAGACGGTTTACCCCGGCTGAAAAACAGGAATTGTCATCCGCGGAGTTAAGCGGGATGATGGCGCTGTGGGAGTCTGTTTTCGAGGCGAGGATTTCCCTTCAGTGATGAAAACTGCATTCTTATATTTATTTATCATAATATCCGGGTCCAACACTCAGAAGAGTAACGGAAAGTCCCCGGAGAGATGGAATCGGATTTTCAATCACTGTAAAAAATTAAAACATGAGGGGATTCAACTGCAAATCAACATGAGAATATTTTTAAATGCTCCCGGATACTTGCCCCGCCTCGGCTCTCAAATGGCGGGGAGGGAAAAAATGCTGCCTTCGGCATTCATATCAGGGGTAAAGGCGGCCTGTATTCATTTCTTCAAAACAGATATGAAATATGCTACAGGTCATTGCACAGAATTTTTCCGATGTTTTTCACAGCGGTCAGGCTGCCTTTTCCTTTTCCGCAAATCTTTTTTCCCGAAAACACAACACCTCTTCTTTCCTGATTATCTGCGCCGTCTGCTGTCTTTTTCATCATCATCTGCCGAAAAAGGCAGAAGAAGAGAGAAAGGCTTTAAAAACGAAGACATGATATTTGAAAAAGTGTTTTGCAGTTCTTTTACGCTGTTCTGATACACGCTTTGCTCCATTGTCCCTTCAAATTCCTCTGATTCAAATTTTCCGTTTTCAAAACGCGTCTCTTTTGATTTTATATATGTTTTTCCTCCGAAAGAAGACATGGATTTGTAAGAATGGCGGAAACTGATAAACGAATTTTTATTTCCGGCAGATTCAACCGCTTCAACATCCTTCCGGTATGTTTTGCTTATTTCATCTCGCGCTTTTTTCACGGGATAGTCTTTCATGGAACACTCCTTTTTTTTCTTAATTTGATATTCTTAAATATCATAAAGCATTATTTATTGAGTCCAATATCATAAAATGCAGGGCAGGACAAATATTTTTTTTGCAAATCTGATCAAATGTTTAATGTTTACTGATACCGGGAAAACCAAACTCCGCTGTGCTCAGAGTTTGTGCTGTCACGGGTTTGAAAATCGGCAGATTTTTGTTTTCCGGCAAGCTGAAAGTAAAATTTCAGACGCTTTTTTTCTAATCGCCGCTGACTTTCTCCAAAGCTTCTTCCCTTGTTTTGCATTTGATACAATGGGTTGCGACAGGTCTGGCGATCAGGCGTTTCATCGGAATATCTTCCCCGCATGTTTCACAGCATCCGAAAGTCCCCTCTTCGATCCGCTCCAGCGCCTTTCGGATTTTATTGATAAGTTTGCTTTCCCTGTCCCGCATTCGGAGCATAAAATTTCGTTCAAAATCAAAAGAAGCCCGGTCCGTGGGGTCCGGCAGATTGTCACGGGGATCCCTCATGCTTGAAACAGCATCATCTCCATGTTTTACAAGTTCTTCCAACTGGTTGGTTAAAAGCGATCTGAAAAAATCAATATCTTTGTGTTCCATAGTTCGGCTTTTCTGAAAGGTTGTCGTGCTTCATCCCGGTTAATGTTCCCCCTCCCTTCGGAGAGGGGCAGGGGGTGAGGCGCAGAGGGTTGTTTTTATAAGTTCGGGGTTAATGTAATCACTTTGTTTCAAAAGACAACAAAAAATAAATTTCCTTTTTTATTCCCGTTTTTCTGAAAAGCCCGCAGCCTGTCAGACTGCACTTTCTGGTCCGACTCGGCGCGTGCCGCGGACAAGCATGTAGCATCAGTGAGCAGGCTGAAGTTCCCGGCTCGGATTTTTTTTCAACGGAGCAACTTCTATAAGCAAAAAGAGGACTTGTATATCATCCATTCAAATTAAGCAGCCTGAGTTCCGATATATAAAAAAAACGGAATATAAAATTCTTATTCGACAAATACACTATTATTCAAATATATTAAATTATTTTTTTTTTGCATATTAAGCCTTCAGAAACATTTTTTTTATAATAAGAGGAACTATAAATTCCGATATTATTGAATCGTTAGAATTATAATATATAAATATCAATATGTTATTATTGCGGCACAAATCTTGCTGTATAAGACATTCGTGAAAAATCAGCGTAATTGAAATTTTCACGGGAAATGGCAGTTACAAGGAGGCAAACAAAGGCTGAACCGTTAAGCAGAGTTTCTATAGTGAAATAAAGCCGATTATATCGGGAATTGGAAAGATTGAAAAATGTGCGACTAAATGAAGAAACGTGAAAGAAAATAAGAGAACGGAATTAAGGAGAGAACGACCATGAAAAAAAGTCTGATTGTGATTGTAGCTTTTATCTTTGCAATATGTGCAGTTCAGGTTATCAATGCAGTACCGGTTTCTGCAACCGACAAACCCGCAGTAACGGCACCGCCTGCTGATCAGCAGCCCGCGGCGGCAGCACCTGCTGCTGAAGAAGAAAAGGTTCAGAAAGAAGAAGGCGCACCTGCTGATGATGAAGCAGTAAAAGAAGGCGAAGAAGGCAAGAAAGACGAAAAAGAAGGCGAAGCAAAGCCCGAAAAGAAACAATAGGCTGATCGCTTTTTGTGTTGAAAGTTCAAGCAGGTAGCTGTCGCTTATAAACCAATTCCCTCCCCTCCGGCGTGTATGGGCAACTTCAGGCATTTATGTCTGAAGTTATCCATACACGTTATCTTTTTAATCTCTGTTATGAAATCATCGTTTTCTCATTTTATTATATTTTCCTGTTGACAGTCTTTTCCTGTTTTTTGTGAACAGAACGAACTCTGCCCGCAAGTCAAGATCAGGTGAAGTGTTTTTATTTCCTGCTATCCGTCTGACTGAGGAGAAAAGTTTGTGAGCAAGCAAAAAAACGATGCGCCGGCATCCCTTTTTTCCAGATTAATCCTGCACTCACCGGCGCGCATTTCCATTGTCGCTTTCGGGCTTCTGATGCTGGCAGGCACAGTGCTGCTGATGCTGCCCGTATCTTCAACCGGCGTCAGTATCGGATTTACAGATGCCCTGTTTACATCCACATCAGCAGGCTGCGTAACAGGCCTTGCGGTATTTGATATAGGAAGCGGACTCACATTGTTCGGGCAGGCTGCACTTCTCCTTGTGGTCCAATTGGGCGGGCTGGGAATCATGACGCTTTCCACTCTGTTTATTCTCGTTGCAGGCAGGCGTCTCAGCCTCACCGGGCGCATTGTCGTACAGGATACATTTACCCACAGCAACGATCAAAGTCCTTCTTCCATTATATATGACGTATTTTTGTTCGCGCTTCTGATTGAGGGGCTGGGCGCGCTGATACTCTTTTTCCGCTTTGCGCCGCAATTCGGCGCGGCAAAAGCCCTGCATCTTTCAATTTTCCATTCGGTGAGCGCGTTCTGCAATGCGGGCTTTTCCCTGTTTCCTGACAATTTTATAAGCTATCAGGAAGACTGGGTGGTGAATCTGACGCTTTCTTTTCTTATTATAAGCGGGGGCATCGGCTTTCTGGTGCTTTCCGAACTGAAACACTGCTTTCTCTTCAAACGCCGGAGATGGTCCCGTCTCAGTCTTCATTCCAAATTGGTGCTGTCTTCCACCGCCATTCTGCTGACGCTGGGAACCGTTGTGATTCTGCTGACAGAATGGCAAAATACGCTGGTGCCGCTGTCATTTTCCGGGCGTGTGCTTGCCGCTTTTTTTCAGTCCGTTACGACCAGAACCGCAGGATTCAACACCCTGCCTATCGGCGAAATGACCGATGAATCGCTTTTTTTCATCATAATACTGATGTTTATCGGCGCGTCTCCCGGTTCCTGCGGCGGGGGCGTCAAAACCACGACTGCCAGCAGCCTTGTGCTTCTCGGCATATCCCGTATTCTCGGACATGAACATCCCCGAATTTTTCATCGCAGCATTCCGGAAGCCAGTGTGTGGAAAGCAGTCAGTCTGGTGATGATGAGCATGTTTCTCGTTTCCGGCGGCACCATGTTTCTTTTAATAAGCGAAGTGGGAAATATTTCACATCTTCATACTCACGGAAAATTTCTGGAACTCTTATTTGAAGTTGTCAGCGCGTTCGGGACTGTCGGGCTTTCAACAGGCGTCACGCCGGGACTTTCTGTTGCAGGCAAACTGATTATAACGCTTATCATGTTTGTAGGACGTCTCGGTCCCATGGTCATTGCCATTGCCATCAGCAGTCAGAAAACATCCCGCTATTATTATGCTGAAGAAAATATTATGGTGGGATAGGAGATCGGAAATCTGTCGAGGGAAAAAAATGAAACAGTTTGCAGTGATAGGGCTTGGAAATTTCGGTTATTATTTAGCAACACATCTTTACGGCAAAGGCTATGATGTGCTTGCCATTGACAAAAATACCGGACGGGTGCAGGAAATCAAAGACAATGTGAGTCAGGCTGTGGTCGCTGATGCTACAGATATAAAAGCTTTGGAAGCATTGGGATTGAAAGAAATGGATGCGGTGGTGGTCTGCATCGGCTCGATTCTGAGCAATTCCATTCTCACAACGCTCAATCTCAACGACATCGGCGTGAAGCGTCTGCTGGCAATGGCTATCAGCGAATCGCACGGGCGCATTCTCCACAAAATCGGCGCGACGGAAATTTTTTTTCCTGAAAAAGACATGGCAATTTCTGTCGGAGAACGTCTGCATAATCCCAATATGCTGGATTATCTGCCCTTTATCGAAGGATATTCCATTGTTCAGCTTTCTCCGGCGATGAGTTTTATAGGCAAAACTTTGCGGGAATTAAATCTCATCAACCGATACGGCGTTCAGATTATCGCCGTAAAAGAAATTGTTCCGGATCGCTTAAATGTGATTCCCACGGCGAACTATGTATTAAAAGACAGTGATATTCTGATTGTTTTGGGCCCCAATGAATCTATAGAAAAATTACGGGATGAAACGGAGTAGGCTTCGTTCAGCTCTCCTGATACGGATTTGCTTTCAAACAGTTATGAAACGGCACGCTGCGATGCAGATGTAGGGCGGACAAAGCGGAGCGTGTCCGCCTTTTTTCCTGCGAATTGTCACGAAAGAAAAATCTTCCGGAGTGCTGAAATGAGCCGCAAGGCGAAATTTCAGCATTTCAGCAAAGTGCTAAAATTTCGCCTGGCGGCTCATTTCAGCACTCCGGAGCCATGCCATGCCATGCGGACACGAAACGGCGGACACGCCGCGCTTTGTCCGCCCTACGGGCTTCTCGCTTACTTTGTTTTCAGATGATAAATTCCGTCCCAGTCTTTTCCCGGAGGGTTTTGCCGGTATGCCGTACATCTTTCAATATACAGATTGGAAGCCTCATCGGCAGCCGTGCCCGGATTTTTGTCCGAGGGAAATTTTTTCCGAATATAGAGGAAAAATTTCAGCGCATTGTCCCATTCCTGCTTCAGATATGCGTTAAATCCCCGTATGAAAACTTCACGCAGTTCAAGGGTTTCCGGCGGCAGCACATCTTCTTTTTCGCCCATCAGTTCATAAATCCTGACGCCCTGTTTTTTTCCCTTGACCGCCACAATGTCCAAGGGGCGGCAAATGAAATGCTCGGAAACTTTCTGATATGTCGAATTGGTGATAATCAGGCGGGTGCCGTAAACCTTGTTCACGCCTTCGATACGGCTGGCAAGATTCACGCTGTCTCCCAGCACCGAATAATTCATCCGCTCATCGGAACCCATGTTTCCCACAATGGTCATGCCGGTGTTGATGCCGATGCGGGTGATCAGAATGCTTCTGCCTTCTTTTTCAAATTTCCGGTTCAGTTCCTGCACTTTCCGGTGGCAGCGCAACGCTGCCTTGCAGGCAAAAAAGGCATGTTCTTCAAACCAGACCGGCGCGCCCCAGAAAGCCATAATGGAATCGCCGATGTATTTGTCAATGGTTCCTTTTTGATCTTTGATGATATTGGTGAGTTCGTTATTGTATTCAAACAACTGCACCATGAGCAGTTCCGGCGGCACTTTTTCCGAAATATCCGTAAAACTCTGAATATCCGAGAAAAGAATTGTCAGTTCCACTTTTTCGCCCCCGAGCGTGGCTTCTTTTCCGGTCTGTATCAGTTGGCGGACCAGCGCGGAAGGAACATATTTCTCAAAGGCTCTCAGTCCTTTTTTCATAGATGAGATGGAACCGTCCAGCATCTGAATTTCCCTGATCCGGGAAATCGTGGGCGGACTTTCCTGAAGCTGAAAATCTGCTATTTTTTCCGCTTCACGGGTCAGCGCGCTGATGGGCTTGGAAATCCTGCCTGAGATATATTTTGCAATAAAAACAGAAATGAAAAAAACAGCAAGCGAAATGAGAAGCACCACGCGTCTCATTTCAATCAGGCGTTCAAGAAAATCCATTTCCGGCACAACCACGCCGATTTTCCATTTTTTGCCGAAATTATCTCCCAGACTCGTAAAAGAAGCCAGATACCGCTCGCCGCCGCTTTCATATTCCACCCGGTCTGATTTGCTTTTTTCATGGGCGCGGAAAGATTCGGCAACCCATTCTATGCCTATTTCATGAATAGGCACTGAAACCCGTTTTTTCTCATTCTTTTCATCGAGAATTTCTTTAACTATGCGTGAAGCATCAGGATAGGCGATCACTTCTTTTTTTTCGTTGACAATATAGGCAATGCCTGTTTTTCCGATTTTCAATTCTTGCAGGAAAATAGATAGTTGATTGAGGACAATATCCATGCTGAGAACACCGACGATTTTACCGTCAGCATTGCTTATCGGATAAGCGGTGGTAATGCCGGGTGCCTGATCTGAAAACAGGATATAAACATCTGTCCAATAAATTCCCCCGGATTCTTTGGCGCCTTTATACCAGCCCCGGGTGCGGGTATCATAGCCGAGCTTTTCGGTAACTTCAGGTTTGGTTCCGACTACATTTCCGCTTTTATCCCGATCTTTCCATATCTCTGTTACAGGACTTACAGTACGGTCAATGATTTTTGTGTCAATCGTGCCGTCCGGCATCCTTTTGGGCATCATAAAATTTCCCTGCTCATCGCCGATATTAATCATCGCCACCTGGGGAAAAGACTTCAGAACATGGATGCCGTAAGCTTCCAGCAATTCGCCGTCTATGATCGAAAGCACGCCGGGCTGATTGTCCGATTTGTTTTCCCTGACAGATTGCTCTTTTCCGGCAACGGTCACCATGCCTTTCAGCTTTACTTTCGGTGCCGGCTTATTTGCTTTTCCGCCGGAACGCCGGTCAAAGCCGCCTTCTTTCAGAATCTGGGAACTCAGCTTTGCCATAACAGCTACGGGCGTTAAGTAATTGGTCACTTTTTCCCTGACCATATCTGTTACCTGATTCATCTGATGATTCGATATTTCCGAAAGATTCTTCTTATCCTGATACCAGAGATAGCCGACAATAGCCGATACCGTAATGATCAGCAGGGATACGATAGAGGTGAAAAGATAAACGCCGAAGCCCTGATTTTTGAAAAAACTTGAAGACTTTTTCTTTTGTTCCTTTACTTTCGGATGAGGCTTTGAAAACAGCGAGAGGAGTTGTTTTTTCATGTATTATTTCCCCGATAGCAAGTTGTTGTCGGAAATGAGCGTTCTGAATCTCTCGCAAAGCACGCAGAAGGCGCAAAGAAAAACAGAAGCGCCCCGGCTGAGAACAGACAAAATTCGCTTTACAAGCAGAGCAGAGCGACCCAAGCTTAGAATAGATCAATTCGTTTCTGATGCGCCCCGGCTGAGAAATGAGCGTCAGCATCTCTCGCAAAGCACGCAGAGGGCGCAAAGAAATGTAGAGCGACCCAAGCTGAGAACAGATCAAATCGCTTAGAAGCGACCCAAGCTGAAAACAGATTCTATTTTAAGCCGGGCGCTTTACAAAACGACAGCGAACTTTGCGTGCTTTGCGAGAACCTTTTTTTATTTCCGATAATGTCTGTTGTTGACACAGACTGCTTTTTTCACGGCATAAAAAATCCGATTTCATTTTGAGAACAAGCCGCTGAGTATGCGATGACTTTTTCAGAATATCTTCCGACATGGATGACAGCATCTGTTTTGTCGCGATATTCTGACTCGGATATATTGCCTGCCAGATAGAGTATGCGCGGAAACAGAAGGGCGTTGATATGCGGAATGCTGTTATCTCTGCAATATCCCACCCCTTTTCCGTCATCAATCATAATAAAATCTCCGATGCCCTCAAGAAATCGGCAAACTGTATCCCGTTCACCTTTGCCGGACAAAGGAATCTGTCGGCAGGATGCTTCATTGTCTGATGAAAAAACAAAGAACTGTTTATTTTTGCAATATTCCCGGAATGTTTTAGCTCCCGGATATCCTTCGGCTGTCAGTTCGCCGTAAACAGACTTCGCCATGAGAATGCGATATGTTTTCGTCAGTTGATGAAATAATTCGGTTTTAAACAAAATAATGGCTGAAGATGAATCTGTGAGAATTTTTTTCATAAAATTATCAATCGGTTTTATTAAAAGAACAACATCTGAACCGCGAAAGCACGAAAGTTACGAAAACACGAAAGAATAAAACAGAAACAGAATGCTTTGTCAACTTTTTTAAAAGGTGAGGGGTGAGGGGTAAGCGGTCAGAGGCTTACCTCTCACCGCTTACCCCTCACCCCTCACCTCTATCTCATTTATATAATCATTGATGATCTCAATCGCCGCCGCTTCAGTGGAAATTCTTTTGATGGATTCCCTGAAATTGCTGCTGTAACGCATTCCTTTTACAAACCATCCCAACTGACTTCTCATTTTCCGGCAGGCACGTTCTTCGCCGAAATAATTCACGCTGGCATTGAGGTAGCGCAGCATGGCATTTTTACGCGAAGCCGTATCCGGCAGTCTGTCCTGTTCTCCGCGAAGCAGCGCGAGTATCCGGGAAAATATCCAGGGATTTCCCACAGCCGCCCTTCCGATCATCACGGCATCGCAGCCGGTTTCTGTCAGCATTCTGATGGCGTCTTCCGGCTCGGCAATATCGCCGTTTCCGATAACCGGAATGGAAATTCTTTTTTTTATCGCCGCAATCAGCGACCAGTCTGCATTCCCGCTGAAACCCTGTGTGGCGGTTCTCGGATGCACGGTAACGGCATCCGCGCCGCAGGCTTCGGCAATTTCGGCGATTCGGAAAGCCTGCTCTCCGGATGCGTTCCAGCCGCTTCTGATCTTTAAAGTCAGCGGAATCTTTATCGCTTTCCGAACAGCAAACAGAATCGCCTCTGCCTGCTCCGGCGCTCTCATCAGCGCAACACAGGACCCGCTTTTCACAATTTTTTTCACCGAACAGCCGAAATTAATATCAAGAATGTCCGCGCCGGATGATTCGACAATTTGAGCCGCTTCTGCCATCATTGAGGGGTCAGAGCCGAAGATTTGAACAGAAAGGGGTTTTTCTTCAGGCAGACTGCCGAGCAGTTGCTCTGTTTTTTTTGATTTGTAAACCAGCCCGTTGGAGCTTATCATTTCAGAGCAGACCAGCGCGCATCCGCATTCTTTTGCCAGAAGCCGGAACGGCAGGCTGGTGATTCCAGCGAGCGGTGCCAGAACCGTTATATTGTCAAGAACAAGTGAACGGATTTTCATAGGTTGAAAATTGCGGTTTTTTATTTCTCGCAAAGCACGCAAAGGTCGCAAAGGGTTGTGAACCTTGTGAAAACTTTGTGTCCTTTGCGGTTAAAAAAACTTGCACATCACATCAATTAATCCGAAATCAAAAACCGGCAGCCTGATACCTGCATGTTCATATATCTGCTTTCCTAATATATTAAAATATGATAGCATATCTTCATTCTTTTGGAAATAATTAAAGAACGGCTGTTTTGAAAAACCCTCTTAAACAAAGGAGGATAATATGATAATTCAAGGTGTTGTTGGTTTGGCGGCTTTTGCTTTTTTCGCGTGGCTTATCAGCGAAAACCGCAGTCAGGTTCGTCTGAAGCCCATTGTTGTCGGCATTGCCATACAAGCGGCAACCTGTTTCATTCTTCTGAAAATGCCCGTACTGCGGGATTTTTTTATGCTGCTGAACAAGATGGTTTTCTCTCTGGAAGAGGCGACCAAAGCCGGGACCACTTTTGTCTTCGGCTATCTCGGAGGCGGCGCGCTTCCGTTTGATGAAAAAATTCCCGGCTCAGGCTATCTTTTCGCATTCAGGGCATTGCCGCTTTTTCTTGTGATGAGCGCATTGTCAACCCTATTGTTTTACTGGAAAATCCTGCCGGTGATCGTCAAAGGCTTTTCGTGGTGTCTGCAAAAATCCATGAATCTGGGCGGCGCGGAAGGTCTGGGCGTTTCCGCCAATATTTTTGTGGGAATGGTGGAATCGCCGCTTTTCATCCGTCCCTATCTCAAAGACATGAGCCGCAGCGAAATTTTTGCGGTCATGAC
>JAIFKL010000313.1 GCA_020049595.1 Desulfobacteraceae bacterium | reverse complement strand
ATTCCAACGCCTTCACAAGATTTCGGATCGTTATATTATACGGCGTTTCCATGCCTGCCTGTTTGCCGTATTCGATGAATTTCCCGTTAATATAATCAACTTCGGTTCTGCGTTTCATCTCAATATCCATTAACATCGAAGGCTTGTGATCCCCTGCATGACTCATGTATTCAACCGAGTAGGGATAAAAATCCCATCCCAGACTGATTTCATTGGCTCTGGCGATTTTCACGCATTCTTTGATCAGCGAGTCAACAATCTGAAAACTGATGGGGTCTTTCATGGTCTGCGCCATGGTGAAGCCGGTAATCGCACAGACCGGATTCATGCACGCGTTCAGAATGCCCTTGCGCCAGACCATCGAGACAATTTTATCGGTGTTCTCGGTTCCGAGTCCGCATTTAGTGAGAACTTCCGCAATGGCAATCGCCGCGGGTTCGGATGCCGGATCAAGTGCCTGAATATAATGCGGGGGATGATGAAAGGGCATACGGACATGCGCTGGCTTGGCAAGTCCGCAGCCGTAATTCACTACTGCCCGCATCACCGGCTTTTTTCCCAGAACAGAGGCGACAGCCAGTTCCGTATCAATGCCGTTCTGCCAACTGATGACATACATGCCTTCTTTATAAAAGCCCTCAATGGCAGAGGCAATCAGCGGCGTTGCCGTTGCTTTGACGGTAACAAAAATCACATCGGGCTTATGTTTTGCCAGATCATCCACCCGGGTCAGTACCCTTGTAACCGGCTGATTGACAATATTTTCTGCGCCTTCTATGGTGATGCCGGGATTTGCCGCGGGATTGATCAGATCAGGAATCACATCGCAAAGCGTCACATCATATCCGCCTTTTGCAAGAAATGCCGCAACAATACATCCCACCGGACCCGCGCCGATGACCGCAAATGATTTGGGAGTGAATTTCGGTTCTTGTGTCATAAATTAAATATCCTCTCTGCACACAGTAAAACGGGTTTGAAACCCGTTCTACATTCTGCACATAGTAAAACGGCCCGACTAAAAACAGACAAACCCGTTCTACATTTCGGGTTGTAAGACATGATTCGGAAACGAATATCCGACCGAATTAAATGGCACGCCGCCGGCGTGCCCCTATGTGTTTTGAATTTGTCCCTGCTTTTCAGGAATCCAGCATTCCGAAAGCCTCGGCATCCAGAATCTTGACGCCGTTTTTCAGCAGGATTTCAACAGCTTTTTCATTGTCGTCAAAACGGAAGATCATAACAGCATTGCCGGCAGACGCACCCACAAAAGCATAAGTGTACATGACATTTATCTTTGCCTCCGTGAGAGGTTTCAGCACTTTTGCCAGACTGCCGGGTTTGTCTTCGATTTCAGCAGCCACCACGTCATCTATGCGGGCGGGCATTTGTTTTTCCATCATGACCCGTCGGGCAGCCTTGACATCCGACACCAGCAGCCGCAATTGTCCGAACAAGCCCGTGTCCACCAGATTCAACGCTCTCAGGTTGATGCCGGCTTCACCGAGCGCCTGTGTGACCTCATACAGTCTTCCGGGGGAATTTTCAATAGATATGGAAATTTGTTTTAACTTCATCATGAGCCTCCTATTTTACGCTGTTTGGAAAAAATGATAAGCCCCGGACATCCGAAGTTGCGAACCCTTCGCAATGTTTTGATTAAGGGGCTTTAATCTCATTAAATAACAGACTTTATTGGTAATAAACCGGATAAACCGGTAGGTTGGGGTGAGCTTGCGAACCCCAACAAAAAGGGCGCTCCCTAAAATTAGAACCAAATCGCTTCTGAAGCGCCCGGCTTAAAATAGACAAAATTCGCTTTACTTTGCGCTCTTTGCGCCAAAGCTAAGAATAGACGCGAGAAACTTTTTTATATACGATAAGGTATTTCCGATAAGGTCTGATATTGTGTCTTTTTTTACTTTGGAAAATATGGCTTAAAAAAGAATTTGACAAAATCAAATATTCTGAACACCATTCATATATAAAAAAAATAAAAAATATGCAAGCCCTCCTTTTAAGGAAGATGGTATTCGCAAAGCTGATATTTTAAGAACAAAATTATATTATAGCTATTATGTAACTAAAAAAGAACAGACTGTCAATTAAATTTTTTTACGGTGCTTGCAAAAAAAAATTGCATAAGCTCGCAGATATCCCGATTTTTATAACGGGGCATCCGAATCAGTTTATCGGTATCTCGGAATACATCAGACTTCCTGCAAAACTGAAAATTTCAGGCGGAATTTTTTATGAAAGCTCCCCTGCTTTTTTCTTTTTGCATATACAGCTTTTTCAGTCAGTCTTTTCTCTGTTTTCAATATGCACAGTTCCGGCAATAATACCGACCGTTATATTATGCCATAAGCGTCTGTTTCTGTAACTATCCGATATAAACTTAAATATTTTTATCTCTCTGATGACATTTTACGCTTTTATTCCGATCTTGCGTGTGTGACGCTTTTTCTTTCCGCCGCAATATTTTTTCTGTCTCCCCCTTCGGACGCCGCACCGGCTGTTCCGTCACATCGCTGATGAGATATCCGGCTTCCTCCCGGGAAAGCCGCCTGTTTTTCTCAATATGAACCGCTTCCGCTGTCTCACGGGAATTTGAGACGGATTTTTTCAGCCGTCCCGGAAAAAAGCCCGGCACTGAATTTTATATTCAGTTGTTTTGTCAAAAAATTTGCCGTGAAAATTGGGTAAAAAACGGCTGAAGAGCTGCAAAGCATATTTTCCGGCATGATGTTTGCTTTCAGTTTTTCGAGGGGAATGTGCTGAATAATCAGAAAGGCGGAAAGACGGGCGAATTTCAATACTGTCTGTGTCTGTCTGTGTGCGTCTGTGGCAAAAAAACGATAGGGGTGGGCAAGGCTCGGCTGCCGCCCACCCGGGTATTATTTTCTATTCATCCGTTCAGTATCACAAGCGCATCCACCGCGGTCGGTTTGCCTTTGCTTATAATCAGCGGGTTGATGTCAATTTCTTTAATCTGCGGGCAGATACACCCCAAATCTCCCACACACATTAAAATCTGGGCAAGCATTTCTCTGTCAACAGGCGCGGCACCGCGGAAACCGTTCAGAAGTTTCTGCGTTTTTAATCTGCCGATCATATCCAGCGCTTCTGCCCTGCTCAGAGGTGCGACACCGAAAACCGCATCATCCAGAATTTCCGTCAGCACGCCGCCGAGTCCGCACATCACGCAGGGTCCGAACTGCGGATCCCGAATCAGTCCCACGATGAGTTCCAAGTCACCCTGAATCTGCTTCTGAATCAGGATCCTGCCGCTTTCGGGCATTGCCGCTTTCAAGGACTCGAAATTTGTTTTCACCGCATCGTCAGAGGAAATTCCCAGCCGCACCAATCCCAACTCGGTTTTGTGCATTTTCCCCGGGGAAAGTCCTTTCATCACCACCGGAAAACCGAAAGCCGACGCCAAAGACATCGCATCTTCAACTGTGGCAGCAACTTTTTCTTCCACCACCGGAATTTTGCACGCGGAAAGAATGCGTTTGGACAGATGTTCGTCAAGGCTGCCTTTTTTTCCTTTCATTGCTTCGATCCATTTTTCAGGAAGCAGAACACCGGCGACTGCTGATACCGCAAATTTTCTGCGTTCAAGCAGTTTTTTCTGCTCAAAAACAGCCTTTATGCACTCCACAGAGCGGTTCAGTTCCCGAAAAACGGCGATTCCCATCTCCTGTGCGTGTTTATGAAACTGATAGGCTTCCTCCCGTTCCCCCAGGAGAAAACAGAATATCGGCTTTCCGGCATCCTTCGCCATCTTTGCAACAGAAGCAACCTCCAGGCTGAGATCAAATCCGCCCACAAAAATATGCAGAAACACGGCATCCACATCGGCATCCGCACAAACCGCATTCACTGCTGTCTCATAAGCTTTTTTCGCACCGTTCAGCTCCACCGCGGGCCAGAGATCAACCGGATTGGAAACCGGCATCCAGTCGGGAAATACGGTCTTCATGGCAGACAGCGTTTCCGGAGAAAGTTCTGACAGTTCAAGTCCTGACGCGTCTATGAAATCGGAACTGACAATGCCCGCGCCCCCGCTGTAGGTCAGAACGGCAATTCTGCCTTTTGTCCCCTCACCCCTGCCCTCTCCCCAAAGGGGAGAGGGAGTGTCTGACTGACGGGGCGGAAACATGGACAAAGCCCGGCATATATCCATCATCTGTCTGAAATCCGAAGCTTCCAATACGCCTGCCTGCGCCATTGCACCGCTGATCACCGCGTTGTTTCCCGCAAGACTGGCTGTATGGCTCATGGCAGCTTTTGCGCCTTTCTCGCTCTTGCCGCCCCTGAGAAGAACCACCGGCTTCTGAGAACTGCGGCATATCTGCATAAAACGCCTGCCGTTGACAACAGATTCCAGATAAAGCCCTATCACAGCGGTTTCAGGATCATTCATCAGATATTCCAGAATATCGCATTCATCCACATCAACTTTGTTGCCGATAGAACAGACTTTGCTGATATTCAGGGTACCGTGGGTCATGGCGTCAATGAGAAATACGCCGGACAGCATTCCGCTTTGCACAATCAGGGAAACTTTTCCGGGAACAAAATTTTCATTCCAGATGCTTTGCGCCGCAAAGGAAAAAACATGTTTCCGAACCGTGTCCACCAATCCCATGCAGTTGGGTCCCCAGAGGCGGATGCCGGTTTCTTCCGCGATCTGCTTGAGCGATTCCTGCAAGACAAGCCCCTCTTCCCCGGTTTCCGCAAAGCCTCCGGATTCGATGATGACGCCCGGAATTTCACGTTCCACGCATTCTAAAATTGCCTGCGGGACCATTGCCGCGGGAATAAAAACAATGGCAAGGTCTGCGGGATCGGGAACCCGCCGGACAGAATCGTAACAGGTCAGCCCCTCTATTTCTTTGTACCGGGGATTCACCGGATAAATTTTTCCCGTAAATCCGGTCATCAGATTTTTGAGAATGGCATATCCTCCCTTTGTTTTACTGGGAGTAGCCCCGATGACCGCGATCCCTCTCGGGTTGAAAAAAAAGTCCATAGTAATTTTTCTCCTTAACAGGATTTACAGGATTTGCAGGATTTGCAGGATTCGATCAGTATTATTATTCTGACAGACATAATCCTGTTAATCCTGCAAATCCTGTAAATCCTGTAAATCCTGTAAATCCTGCAAATCCTGTTCAAATTCGTGTATATTCGTGGCAAAAAAACACGCCGCATTCTTTCAGCTTAAATTAAACCGCACCATTTTAAAACGCTTCTGAACCGGCTCCGATATATTTGCCCCGATCCTTGCCATGAACAGATTCTCGGGCCGCATCATAATATTCGGCTCATTGGTCTGAAAAATTTTAAATTCGCATGAAGCAAACAGATTTATCATCATATCCCGATAGGACATCGGCGCAATGCCTGTGCCGTCCAAATCCCAGGTCCATGAATATCCAACCATATACAAAATTCGGTCTTCTTTCAAGGGGTGATCGGTGACAAGGCGGAGCAGTGCTTTGGAAATGCCGGCAGACCGCCATTCCCTGCTCACCTCGATAACGGAAACTTCCATCATCACCTGTTCTCCGACTCGTAACCAGCGTTCTTCGGGCGCAGGATAAACCAGCATTGCAAAACCCACAATTTTTCCCTCAGGCGTAAATGCCAGCGTCACATTGGCATCGGGTTTCGAGGCTGTTTCAATCAGGGTTTCTTTTTTGGAGATAATGGGATTGTAGCGAGCATATCTGCTGAATGTTTCCCTGAATGAAAGAGATGCGATTTCATCCGGGCTGCAAAAAGAATGCAGGATTACATTTCCCTGCCGAGTCTGCCGCTCTACACGCTGAGAGATTTGATTCGCCATGAAAACCGCCCTTTTTCAATTGAGAATTGAGAATTGAGAATTGAGAAATAAACACTCCCAATTCTCACTTCTCACTTCTCACTTCTCACTTCTCACTTCTCAATTTAAAAATCGCTCCAGACTCTGTGCAGTTGTTTTATCATAATTTTATAATCATGGTAAGTACCGTTTTCATCCCGGATGTAATTTTTCAGCAAACCTTCTTCGACAAAATCCATGTTTCGGAATGCCCTGATCGCCACATCTTCCACGCCGACCACAAAATCCGCCCGAATCTTTTCAAGCCCCATCTCCATTGCCCGTTTGGTGAGATCAAACACCATCCATGTTCCCAACTGTTTGTTTGTGAAATCGTGTGCAACCATGGTGCGGAGACGCCCCACATGCTTTCGCCCTCCGTAGGGACGCATCAGCATCGCGGCGTTTCCAACAATCATCTCCTGACAGGTTGCCACGATGGAAAATGATTTCCCGACTTTCTGGTTTTCAAGCCATTTTCTGACCACCTCCGGGTCGCAGGGGTCTTCTTTGAGAAACCATCTGAAAGAAAGCTGCGTATCTTTGTAAAACTGAACCAATTTTTCAAGATCATCGTCGCAGACTGTCCGCAGGATAATCTCGGTGCCGTCTTTTAAAACCACATCTTTGGGGTATCTTTCCTGAGACATAACTTGTTTATTCCTTTTTCTTATTTTCGTATTTTCATATCTGATTTTAATAATTTTAATATAAAGAGGGCATGTTTTCATATTTCAGATTCCGGCAGATCTGACAACTTTCAAAAAGTTATCAAATCAAACAAATTACTACAGAAACGGAATGGGCTTGCCCGTGCGGAAAGCCAAAGCCTGACAGGTGGCGATCAGCCGCCCTTCCTGATCCGTAACTCTGATGTCATAGCCTGCTGTTTTTTTGGTCCGGCTGACTTCCCGTGCTTCAGCCCGCAGCATTGTTTCCGGTTCCGGACTGGATATATATGTCACATTTACATTTAACGCAACGGCAATCGTGCCGTCTGTCTGGCCTGCGGTCTCAAAAGCCTCGTCAATAAGGGCAAATAAAGCCCCGCCGTGGGCGCGCTCATAAATGTTGTTCATTTTTTCCGGGACATAGCGCATTTCCACTACAGAATATCCCTGTTCCAGTTCAAGCAGTTTCATATTCATGGCCTGAGCAAAGGCTTCTTTTTCCACTGCCCGATGAATTGCCGTTTTGATATTTTTATCCATTATCGCTTTCCGTATTATTTTTTTTATGCGTAAAAACTCACCATTAAGCAAAGTATATAGAAAAAAGCGGTGAGTGTGTCAATCACAAAAGCGTGTTTTCATTATTGACATAGCCCTATTATCTATTTATACTGGATTTTCATCTGTAAGGTGGGCAGCAAAGATGCACAAGCCGTGCGTCTCTGCTGCCGGAAGATACAGGATTATGCAGGATTGAAATCAACGTGACTTTAATCCTGTACAATCCTGTACAATCCTGTACAAGTTTATTGTTTGCCAACCAACGGAGTGAGGACCATGCCAAAAATAGGAAAAATTCAAGTTGCCACAGGCGTTTACTGGGTGGAAATACCGGAGGTTCAACTGCATATATTATGCGGATGCCCGGCGGACAGCGTAAAGCATCTGATGAAGCGGGGGCTTATTGTCACCAAAGAAACAAAAGGGGTCATGTATGAGACGGGTCCGAATGCGGTATTGCTTTCGGACGTGCTGATACAGAACGGAAATTTTGCAAACCTTGCGGAATTTCCCGTCTTGCAGATGCTCTACAAACAGGGCATGATCCTGCCCAACCATCCCAACAATACCGGTGTCAAACCCATGCTGATCGGACTGTCGGAACAGGTGGAAGCGCAGATGCAGTACATTTACCGGGGAAATTACGGATTGGTTTCCAAAGAAGAAATCATGGAGACCGGCATCCTGTCGGGAATGGCGCATGAGATGATGCGGCTGAAATTAAGGTTTGCCTTCGGTAAAATCAGCCCCGCTGAAGAGCTTTTGGATATCCGCCTTGTCAACAGCGAGCCTGTTGAAATCCGAAACCGCGTGTTTATCCGCCGTATCCGCCTGAATGTCTTTGAATTTCAGTATGAAGGCGAAACCATCGAAGTTGATCTGAATCTCTCTCCCCATCAAAGCTATGAAGCGCCGTATCCGCTGGGTTTTCATCATATCAAACGCGAGTATTTTGCGGTGATTCATTCCGGGGAGGGCGATGGGTGGAATGTCAACCGTCCCTGCATGTCGAGCATTCTGATGTTTCAGGGCAAAGTCTATCTGATTGATGCGGGTCCCAATGTTCTTTACAGTCTGATGTCGCTGGGCATCGGCGTGAATGAAATCGAAGGCGTCTTTCATACCCATGCCCATGACGACCATTTTGCAGGATTTACAACGCTGATGCGGGCAGACCACCGCATCAAATATTTCTCTACGGCATTGGTCCGGGCTTCTGTGGCAAAGAAACTCTCTGCGCTGATGTCCATAGAAGAGAAAAATCTCTTTGATTATTTTGAAGTCCATGATCTGGAATTTGATGTGTGGAACGATATTGACGGCTTGGAAGTCAAGCCGATTTTTTCGCCCCATCCGGTGGAAACCAGCATCATGACATTCCGCACGCTCTGGGAAGACGGCTATCGTTCTTATGCCCATTTTGCGGATATTGTCGCGCTGGATGTGCTGAAAACAATGATCACGGATGACGATACCAAAAACGGCATCTCTCAGGCATATTTCGAGCGGGTGAAAAAAGAATATCTGAGCAGGGTCCATATCAAAAAGTTGGATGTGGGGGGCGGGATGATTCACGGAAACGCGGAAGATTTCAAAAGCGACATGTCGGAGAAAATCATCTTATCGCATACCTCTTCGGACCTGAGCAACAAACAGAAAGAAATCGGTTCGGGTGCGCCCTTCGGCATGGTGGATATTCTGATTCCCACGTCCCAGAATTATGCCCAGCAGTACGCGCTGGAATTTCTGAGATCATACTTCCCCTCCGCGCCCGTTCACCAGTTGCGGATTCTGCTCAACAATCCCGTGGTTGCCTTCAATCCGGAGTCTATTCTGTTAAAAGACGGCGTGATAAATGAAGATGTTTTTCTGATTCTGACCGGAAACGTGGAAGTCATTCACACGGAACTCGGCGTGCATAACATCCTGTCTGCGGGCGCGCTGATCGGAGAAATGACAGGCTTATACCGGGTGCCGTCAATGGGAACTTACCGTGCGACCAATTTTGTGGAGGCGCTGCGGCTTCCCCGAAGCCTGTATTTCAAATTCGTAAAGCAGAACCGCCTGTATGCCAATATCCGTCGTTTGCAGGAAAACCGTGAATTTCTTCAGAAAACATGGCTTTTCGGCGAGGTTGTTTCCTATCCGATACAGAACAAATTAGCCCAGGCAATGCGCTTTTACACTTATTCCGAGGGACAGATATTTCCCAGAGAAATGAACTCTGCGATATTCATCGTCAAACACGGGAAACTGCAAAGATATATTGATGAAGATGTGTTTGAAACCCTGACAGCAGGGCATTTTTTCGGGGAAGAATGCGTGCTGTTTGAAACCACCAGTCTGTTTCAGGTTCGTGCGGCAGAACCCACGGAGATTTATAAAATTCCCGGAGATGTGCTGTTGGACATACCGGTGGTCCGCTGGAAACTGTTTGAAACCTTCCAGAAGCGGATGAAGCTGATTCTGAAGCCGGAACTCGGCAGTATGCCGCCGTTTCACTGGCGCGAGGATTACAGCGTCTATATTCCTGAGATAGACAAGCGGCACAAGGAGATTTTTGAAAGGGCAAACAAATTTTATGAGGCAATTGCTTCCGGTAAGCCCAAGTCTGATCTGGAATATGCGCTGAATGTGCTGATCCGTTCCATTGAAACGCATTTTTCCGAAGAAGAAGCCCTGATGCAGAAAGAGGATTATCCCAAGTATGAAACGCATAAAAAGAAACACGACCAGATAGTTAAAGATATTTTTGAATTTCAGGAAGCCTTCAGAAAATCCGATTTTCAGATCAACAAGACGGTTCTGGATTTTTTCAGGAAATGGATCATCGTGGATATTCTGACCGAAGACAGAAAATTCGGGCATTTTCTCAACAGCAAAAAGGGGGGGCTTCTCAAATAGAAGCAGGGGTTTGCAATTTGAGATTTGACAGCTTCTGACTTGGGCGTGAGTTTCGGCAGGCTCAACTGCCGCTCAGTCGAAAGAAAAGCTGTCAAATCTTTACAAATGTTTTTTGCAGGTGCCGGGGCAGTAACTACGCGGTTCTCCGCCCCATGACGGTGTTGATAAGCACTGCGATAACGGCAATCACCAGAAGGGTATGGATGAACCCTCCCAGTGTGTAGCCGCTCACCAATCCCAGCAGCCACAGGAATGCCAGTGTTGCGGTAAACATCCACAACATTCTGTTGTTTTTCTGTAGCTTGACTTCCGCATTGTCTTTTATATCTGATTTCATGGTGGTCCTCCTGTTTGATTACCTTTTGTTAAGAATTACTTCAAAAAGAACTCTCATATTAGCCTTTGCTTCCTTTGAATATATGTTCTCCGGTATCGCTTCATACATTGCCGGTCTCATCTCACCATATCCGATTGCGGTAAGCTTCTCCGGCTCAACGAGTCCTTCCTTCGTGAGGTAGTCACAGACAGCCTTAGCTCTTCTTTCACTCAGCTTCCGGTTGTATTCTTCAGTGCCGGAGGCAGAGGAATACCCTGCAATACGGAGAGCGATTTCAGGGTTGTCTTTCAGAATCCGGATGCTCCTTTTCAGTATCGCCTGCGCTTCTTCTGTAAGGACTGACTTATCGAAATCGAAATGCAGGTCCTCAAACACAAGGATAACTTCCGGCGATTCAGCCTCAGGTTCGGAAACAACGGCAACTGCCTTTTCCTCAGCTTTCGGTTCAGACGCAAGGATAATTATCGGTGCCTCTGCCTTCGGTTTATGCTCAGGTTTATGCTTGGGTTTATGCTTGTCCTTGCCGCCGAAGGAAAAGACCAATCCCAGGGTAACTTGAAGATTATGATAACTCTCCTGAAAAATTTCAGTAACCATATAATCTCTGAAATCGAGTCTGAGGGCGATATTGTCCGTCAGCCATGCTTTTAATCCCAAACCGAAATCAATATTAGTCATGTCCTTAGTTGATATTGACGGGCTATAGCGGGTGCCTCCTGC
>JAIFKL010000081.1 GCA_020049595.1 Desulfobacteraceae bacterium | reverse complement strand
AGATTTCAGACAGCATTATCCTTGACGGTATTCCGAAAGATATGGATTCTGCAATCGCTCTGGCAAATAAGAAAGATGACCGGCTCCGTAAGGAATTTGAAAAATGGGCAATTCTGACCTATTCCGACAATCGTGCAGTTATCAACGAAAAGAAAGGCGCAGATAAAGGAATTGACGGCATCGCCTATTTCCTTTCATCTCAGACAGATACGGAAAAGATCGTTTTTCAGGTCAAATCCGGCAAAGTCAGCCGCTCTGCCATTGCAACTTTCATCACCGATATGAACAGTGAAAACGCTCGGATAGGGATTTTTCTGACTTTGGAAGAGCCGACAAAAGCGATGCGTGAGGAGGCAATGGCAGCCGGATGTTATGAGCATAAACTTATGGGAAGGTCGTATAACCGGATTCAGATTGTTACGGTAAAGGAGATGATCGAAGCTGCGATCCGCCTTGACATGCCGTTAAGCCTTGAAGTTTTAAAATCGGCAAAACCGAAATCAGGGCAGATTCAGGAGCAATTGTCTGAACTGTGATTAGTATGTAGGTTGGGTTGAGGAACGAAACCCAACACCGACGAATCGCTAATTTTAAATAAGTTGGGTTTCGTTCCTCAACCCAACCTACATTCTGATTAAGCAATCAGAGATTTCAGATAAATCAGACGAATCACAGTTCAGACAACTTAGCATGTCCGTACACGCCGGGTCTGATTTCTTCAATCCTGCCGAGATCAACATCTCTTTGAAAAAGCTCCCGAACTGCGGCTGAAGCGTCTTTTAAATCAGGATATGTTTTTTCAAGATAGGCTGCGGTCTCTTCTATCATATCCTGCAAGGTAAATTCCTCAAGCCCCTGACAGAGAAACCTGTAGTCCGCAACAAGCGAGTAAACATCGCCGGTGTATGTTTTCAGGCGTATTGCTTCATTATCCGCGCCGATGCCGATAAGATTTCCGGGCAGCCGGGCAGCCGCAACCCTTTCGGTGATGCGCTGCATCCGGAAAACCTCCATCGGAATATCGGACAGAACGGCTTCCTGAATCAGTGCGTCCGACTGATCTTTCAAGGCATCCGCAATGTCTTTATCTGCCGTCTGCTTTTCCATGCGCCTGACCGTAAAATGCAGGGCGTTGATATAATCTGTGAGCCATTCGTCGTCTTTGAATTTCATAAAATTGAGAATTGAGAATTGAGAATTGAGAATTGAGAATTGAGAATTGAGAATTGAACACTTCTATTTCTCAATTCTCAATTCTCACTTTCCCCCCTGATTCCGAATCCCAGTACCGTCATATCATCCTGCCGGGGGCTTTCGCCTTTGTGCTGATTGAAAGCATCTATAAGCAGTTCCCGCTGTTTCTCAAAAGGCTCATTTCGGCATTCTTTCAGCAGTTCTCTGAGGCGGCTCGTCCCGAATCGCTGATCGTTTTCATCAAGCTGATCCACAAATCCGTCGCTGAACAGATAGAAAGACATGCCGCTTTCCATTCGGATCGTGTGGTTGGTGAAATTAAAACCCAGCTCGGATTTTTTATAACCGATGCTTTTTTTATCGCCTTTGACAATAACAGCCTCGTCTTTGTATGTATAAATCATGGGCAGTTTTGCCCCGGCAAAGGTCAGGGTCCGCTGAGCCGGATTTATCAGACACACGGCAGCATCAAGACCGTCATCGGAAAGCGCGTAATCGGTATCCTGCTGAAGCGTGGTTTTGACAATAAAGCTCAGACGCTGCAAAATCTTTGCCGGGTCATGAAAGCCCTCATCCCGTATGACTTTCCGCAGACCGAAAGAGGCGATAATGGTCATAAAAGCCCCGGGAACCCCGTGACCGGTACAGTCAATCACCGCGATGATAAATCCGTCTTCAAAATAATCTGTGAAAATAAAATCGCCGCCCACAATATCTCTGGGCATCCATAAGAAAAAGCTGTCAGGAAGAAAACTTTGGATATTTTCCGGATTCGGCAGCAGGGAACTTTGGATCATTTTGGCATATCGGATGCTGTCCATGATTTTTTTATTCGCTGCTTCTGCGGCTTCCCGCTCTTTTTCAGCTTTTTTTTTGCTTTTACGCAAAGCTTCTTCGGTGCGCCTGCGTTCAGCGATCTGCTCCCGCAACTGCTCGTTTGTGAGTTTGAGTTCTACGGTGCGCTCTTCCAATCTCCGGTGCGCCTCATCTCTCTGAATCATCAGCTGATAAGCCTGCGAGTGGTAGCGGATACGGGCAATGAGTTCGATTCTGTCCGGGGGCTTTACCATGTAGTCATTTGCGCCGAGACGGAAGGCTTCGGCTTTGACTTTCGGGTCTTCATCTGCGGAAAGCACAATCAGCGGCGTATCCCGGGTGCTTTTTTTGGTTCGGAAATAATAAACCATGTGCAGCCCCTTGATTTCCGGCATCATCAGGTCTTGCAGAATCACGGTGGGAGAAATTTTGTCCACCATTTTGAGCGCGTCCCGTGCTACTTGAAAATAATGGAAATGAATATCTTTTTCGGTTTTCAACATGCGCCCGATGATTTTTCCGATAAATGCCTGATCATCAACAAGCAGTACCGTAATTGCGGAACCGGCCGGAGATAAAAGGGACCCGGGAAAAAGAGTTCCATTACGCATGGCGATTTCCTTCTGTCTTTCATTATGATGTTTTGCAACTGCAATCTGCATGTTTGAATATCCTTAGGGTTAGGGGTGAGGGGCTGCCGCTGACCCCTAACCCCTCACCCCTAACCCCTGAAAACCAACTCCTCCGCCGGCAGACTGAACCCCACGGCAGTGACATCATCCTGTCTTTCATTTGAGCCTTTATAGTTGTTAAATACTTCAAGCAGCAGTGTTCGCTGTTTTTCAAAAGGCTCGGCGCAGATTTCCCCAAGAAGTTCCCGAAGACGGGGCGTACCTAAGCGGCGGTCGGTTTTCTCTCCCAACTGGTCTGCAAATCCGTCACTGAACATATAGAAAGATGTTTTTCTGTCAATTTTTATTGTATGGTTGGTGAAACTGAATTTCAAATCAGATTTTTTATAACCGATGCTTTTGGCGTCGCCCTTGATAACATGCACTGTTTTAACAGGAATATCGTCAGTTGTATGCCCTTTTTTATAAAACGGTATATAAAAAAGGGGCAGCTTTGATCCGGAATATGTCAGAGTTTTGTCAGCGGGTTTCACAAAACAGATGGCTGCGTCTAAACCGTCATCGGAAAGCGCATAGTCGGTATCCTGCTGAAGCGTGGTTTTGACGAGAAAACTGAGTCGTTTCAATATCTGCGCCGGATCACGCCAGCCCTCGTCTCTGATAATTTTTCTCAGCCCGAAAGAGGCAATCATGGTCATAAACGCCCCCGGAACGCCGTGACCGGTGCAGTCAATCACCGCAATGATAAATCCGTCTTCAAAAGAATCTGTGAAAATAAAATCTCCGCCCACAATGTCTCTGGGCATCCATAAGACAAAACTGTCCTGAAGGAAACTTTGTATGTTTTCGGGATTCGGCAGCAGCGAACTCTGAATCATTTTGGCGTAGCGGATACTGTCCATGATCTTTTTGTTGGCAGCTTCTGCGGCTTCCCGCTCTTTTTCAGCTTTTTTCTTGCTCAGTTGAAGGGCTTCTTCGGCGCGTTTGCGTTCTGCGATCTGTTCGAGCAACTGCTCGTTGCTGCGTTTCAGTTCTTCGGTACGCTCTTCAAGATGCTGATAAGCTTCATCTCTCTGAAGTCTGTGGATATAAGCCTGAGAGTGATAGCGGATACGCGCTATCAGTTCGATTTTATTCGGCGGTTTGACCATATAATCATTTGCGCCGAGTGCAAAGGCTTCAGCTTTGATTTTCGGGTCTTCATTGCCCGACAGGACAATCAGGGGCGTGCGCCGGGTCTGGGTTTTGGCGCGAAAATAATAGACCATGTGCAGTCCGTCAATTTCAGGCATAAACAAATCCTGAAGGATGACTGTCGGCGAAATGCTGTTCACGGTTTTGAGTGCCTCCCGGGCGCTTTTGAAATAATAAAATTTAATGTCCGGCTCCGGTTCCAGCATACGGCTGATCATTTTTCCGATAAGTTCCTGATCATCAACCAGCAGCACCGTAATACGGGAATCCGCAGAAGGCAAATCCGTTTTTGCAGAAGAAAGCATCACATTGTCCATTAAAATTTCCTTAAATAACATGCGACTGAACTCTGATTCGTTTGATCCGACCTCACCCCCCGGCCCCCTCTCCGAAGGAGTTGAGACCTCACCCCCCGGCCCCCTCTCCGAAGGAGAGGGGGAGAACTTCTCCCCTCCCCGAATATCAGAAGCATGTTCTTTATATGCCCTGATTGTTATTTCACAAAATAAAAGGATGCGTCAATGGGGTGAAGAGAGTATTTATCGGTAGAAATATCCTACCTTGATAGGGGTCAGAGGTTTGGGGTCAGAGGTCAGGGGGCGGATGTGAAAACGAGTTGAAAACTCGTTCTGCGACCCCTCACCTCTGACCCCTCACCCCTATTACAACCCGAAAGCAATCAGCGTCACATCGTCCTGCCTGTCATTTTCGCCTTTATGCTTATAAAAAGCTTCAAGAAAAATCTCACGCTGTTTTTCAAAGGGCAGATATGAATATTTATCAATAAGTTCCTGAAAACGCCGGATACCGAATCGCCGCCGGGGACTGCCCCCCAACTGATCCGCAAAACCGTCAGTCGCCAGATAAAATGACATTCCTTTTTTGACGGAAATCGTGTGATCGCTGAAATCATAACCCAGATCGGATTTTTTGTAGCCGAGACTTTTCCGGTCCCCTTTAAGCACCGTCATTTCATTCTCATAAATGCAAAATAATGAAAGTTTTGCCCCGGCAAAGGTCAGCGTTCCGGCATCCGGTCTTATGAAACAGATTCCCGCGTCTAATCCGTCATCGGAAAAAGCAGAATCCGTGTCCTGCCGGAGCGTGGTTTTGACAATAAAACTCAGCCGTTTCAGGATAAGGGCAGGGTCGCTGATGCCTTCATCCCGTGTGATTTTTTTCAGGCCGAAAGAGGCGATCAGCGTGATAAACGCACCCGGAACCCCATGACCGGTGCAGTCAATGACAGCAATGGCAAAGCCCTCATCAAAAGTATCTGTGAAAATAAAATCTCCGCCCACAATATCTCTGGGCATCCAGATAAAAAAACTTTCCGGAATAAAATTTCTGATATTTTCGGGATCCGGGAGCATGGATTTCTGAATCATCTTGGCATATCGGATGCTGTCTGTAATTTTTTTGTTGGCGGATTCAACTTCCTCAAGGCTCATGTTCAGCGCCTCTGTTCTCTCAATGACTTTCTGCTCAAGGGTTTTGTTGTATTCCTCCAATTTTTTATAGGACTCTTCCAGTGCGCGGCTCATTTCCGCAAAAGTTTCCGCAAGAATGCCCACTTCGTCTGCGGAACGCTTCTGTTCCGGCATGAGCGGATACAGAGACACAGAAAAATCTCCTTTGGAAAGCTTTTTGGCAAAATAGGCAAGATGAATGAGCGGTTTTGTGAATTTTGCGGAAACGAAAAAAACAATCACAAAGCATATAACCATAAATATCAGTGCGGTTGACACGGATTTGAAGATCATCAGATTGATCTCTTTTATAATCTGATTTCCGGAGATTTCTATTTCCCTGTCAAGATGTCTGAGCGTGAAAACTAAGCGCAGAATCCCCCAGGGCTCCGTACTGATTTGTATGGGGGTTATGATTTCAATGGCAGTTCCGTCTTTTTCCCGATATTCCGCCTTTGTCAGCTTGTTATAAACCAATGCTTCCTCCTCTGTTCTGCTCAGTTTTTCAGTTGAGAGTTCAGGCTGCATCGTATGAATCAGAATCGAGCCGCTGACGCTTTTCAGCACCGCATATTTGATTTCCTTATTGTTTCCGGTCCGGGCTTTTACGACTTCCATTGCCGCTGTGAAATTAAAGCCCGCAATATCTTCTTCAGCCTGAGACGCGAGATTTGCGATAAAACTTTCTCCCTGCCTGATGAGATTTTCCTTCATGATTGTGATTCGCTTGTCCAATTCTTTTTCCAGCAGTTTTTTCTGGGAGGAAATTTGAATATAGGTCAGCAGCACCAGCAGGATAATCATAAAGATGCTCATCAGCGCAATGAGCTTCCATTTGATCCCCCAACGGACAGCAGTGATTTTGTCTTCTGATGAATGCGGCATTTTTTTGTTATGCCTCCCCTTTCCGAAACACCGCGGTTAATTAACCGCAAAGTTACGCAAAGTTCCCGAAAAGTTGTAGGGCGGACAAAGCGAAGCGTGTCCGCCGTTTCAGTAGAACGGGTTTGAAACCCGTTCTACAGTAGGGTGGACACGCTGCGCTTTGTCCGCCCTACGTTTATACTATGGAATTCCTATTGTTTTCCCGATGGCGACAAGACTTTCCCGCGCAGATTTGAAGTCAAATCGGCTGATCTGATTTTCCATGAGCGCCAGCTTTTCTTCCGGAATACTGAAATCTGACAGCAAGCCTTTTATCGTTTTCAGAAACGTCTCGGCTTTCAGATCGTTTTTTATCATCAGTTCATAAAGTTCGCTCAGTAAAAGTCTGATTTCCACGTCTGTTTTTACGTCTGCTTCGGCGTAAGAACAGATTATGTTCGTACCGGCAATGTCCGCACGGCGGTCTGTTTTTATCACTTTTTTTATATCTTTTTTTACAGAATGGGGAAATTCGCTGTCAGACAGATTATTTTCGCTTTTGTCCGGAGACAGTTCCGTCATTTTCAAAGATTCCATTACCCGGTCCAGCTCATTTTCAAAATTATCCAAAAGCGTTCCGACATTTTCCGTATCTTTCGTATCCTTGTGTCTGAGTCCGGATTCAAGTTTGGCAGCAGCTTCATACAGCGCATCAACTGAAAGATTTCCGGCAACGCCTTTGATGCTGTGCGTCAGTTCCGCTGCCAGATTTATATCTCCCTTATTCAGTTCGTTTCTGACACTCTGTGCGGCACCGGCATAATTTTTCACAAAATCCCCCAGCAGCTTCTGAAACAGTTTTTTATTCCCGCCGAGTCTTTTTAAAGCAGATGCAACATCAATTCCCGGAATCGCATCGGGAACCGGAATTTCGCTGCCGGCCGCAGCAAAGGCGTTAAGATGACCGTGACTGATATGACGGCGGGTTCCGGCTTTTATATACTGACTCAATGTTGAAAACAACTGTTGGGTGTCAATGGGCTTGGCGACATAATTATCCATTCCGGCTTCAATGCACTTTTCCCTGTCGCCTTTCATGGCATGTGCGGTCATGGCGATGATGGGGACCGGGGGCAGGTTGCAGGTTACAGGGGGCAGGTTATCTGTTACCTGCCTCCTGTCACCTGCTCCCTGCCTCCTGTCACCTGCTCCCTGTTTCTCCCATTTCCGAATCCGCCGTGCAGCTTCAAATCCGTCCATTTCCGGCATCTGAATATCCATCAGAATCGCGTCATAAAAATGTTCCTGCCGGTTTCCGGTCTTCCGGATCCCCAAGCGTTCAAGAGCTTCTTTTCCGCTTCCGGCAATATCCGCAATAATGCCGACAGAATTGAGAATTTCCGTTGCCACCTGCTGATTGATAATATTATCCTCAACCAGCAGGACCCGGGCGCCTCGGAGTTCTTCGGATACTTTGCTTTTGATATCAGCGCTGTCTTTGCCCGGGTATGACAGCCCGGCATGTCCGAAAAGTTCCATGATGGTATCAAAAAGCAGGGACTGTTTCACCGGTTTCGGAAGAAAAGAATAGCGTCTCCCGTCTTGGGCATCCTGAAAAATCTCTTCTTTGCCGCCGGTTCTGTCGCCCATCAGGATAATGGGGATTCGGTTCAGATTCGGATTTTCTCTGATTCTTTTTGAAATTTCAATGCCGTCGGTTCCGGGCATTTTCCGATCCAGCATCACCAGACCGTATTGTTTTTTCTGTTCCCCGGAACCGGCTTGGGAATGCCCGCAGGAAATGAGCAGTTTCTGCCAGGCTTCTTCGCCGGAACTGACGGAAACCACGTCAAGCATAAAAGACCTCAGCACCTTTTCCAAAATCTTTCGGGATGCGTGGCTGTCATCTGCCACAAGGGCCCTCATTCCCCTGAGACCGTCGGGCATGATGTGTTTTTGCTCTTTTTCTTCAGGCTGCCGGCACAGGTTCAGGGTAAAATAAAAAATGCTTCCTTTTCCGGATTCGCTTTCCGCCCAAATTTTGCCGTCCATCATTTCAGCCAGCCGCCTGCTGATGCTCAGTCCGAGTCCGGTTCCGCCGAATTTCCGGGTCACAGAATCATCAGCCTGTGTAAACGGATTGAACAGACAGCTTAATTTTTCTTCGGGAATCCCGATGCCGGTATCTTTGACAGAAAAGCGCAGCCGCGCCTTTTCCGAATCTTTTTCCAGCACGCTGACCAAGACAATGATTTCGCCTCTGCCTGTAAATTTGACGGCATTGTTCATCAGATTTATCAGAATCTGACCGATCCGCAGCTCGTCTCCGACCAGCGCGCAGGGAACATCCGGTTCAACAGAGACAATCAGTTCAAGACCTTTTTCCGCAGTTTTGACAGAAAACATGTCTGTCAGATTGTTCATTATATCATGCAGGTGAAAATTGCCGGACTCCAGATTCAGTTTGCCTGCCTCAATTTTGGAGAAATCCAGAATGTCATTGAGCAGACAGAGCAGGGAATCCGAAGATTTTTTCACCGTATTCAGATAATGCCGTACCCTGGGAGACAGTTCGGTATCCAATGCCAGACCGGTCATGCCGATAATCGCATTCATGGGCGTTCTGATTTCATGGCTCATATTGGCAAGAAACATACCCTTTGCCTGATTCGCTGTTTCCGCTTCTTTTCTGGCAGATTCAAGTTCCGAGACTGCCTGATTGAGCCGGAGATTTTTAAAATCAAGTTCTGCGGTTCTTTCAGCAACCCGCTCTTCAAGGGTTCTGTTGTATTCTTCCAATTTCTGATATGAATTTTCAAGGTCTTTGCTCATCTGAATGAACGCGGCGGCAAGCACGCCGACTTCATCTTCCGAAGGGATTCGGATATTCAATGCTCCGGAAAAATCGCCTTTAGAAAGTTTTTTTGCCGAATCTGTGAGGAGAATCAGCGGCTTTGAAAGTTTTCCGGCAAGCAGGAAGACGATGAGGAAACACAGGGACATAAAGCACAGCGCGGCGGCAGCGGAACGGTATGCCGCATGTTTCATTTCCGATCTGATCTGTCTGCGTGAATTTTCTATGTCCTGTCTCAGATACGCGGACGTATAAGCGAGTTTTAAAATCCCCCAGATTTCCATACCGGTCTTTATCAGTGCTGTGATTTCAATGACAGCTTCACCCGCTTCGCTGCGTTCTGTCACCGTGACGGAGCCTTTTTTCAAGGCATTCATCTCGCCTTCGTTTAATCGGATTCGCACAAGATCGGGTTTCAGTGTATGGTGCATAACCGCGCCGGAAGCGTCTGCCAGCAAGGCATATCTGATCTCTTTGTTATTTTCCGCCCTGTCTCTGACCGCCTCTACGGCTGCGGAAAAATTGAAGCCGGCAATGTCGTTTTCCACTTCTCTGGAAAGATTGATAATCAGGCTTTTTCCCCGTTCAATCAGGTTTTCTTTTAAAAGCGATATGCGTCTGTCCAATTCACTTTCCAGTATCTTTTTCTGAGAAGATATCTGAGAATAGGTCAGGACTGTGACCAGACAGACCATCAGAATTGTCATGACAATTGTGAGTTTCCATTTGATGCTTCTGTTTGCCCAGCATATTTTATATAAAAGGCTGTTGCCCGATTCGGATGTCATTTTTTGAAAATATGTCTTTTGCTTTGAAGTCGGGCGGGCATGATATTCTTGTAACAGAATGCCCACCGTTTGAATCATACAATTTTTGAACTTCTTTTGCAAGAAGAAGATAAACCGGTTTTATTTCTCGCAGGAAGATAAACCGTTTTTATCTCTCGCATCTGTTTCAAGCCGGGGCGCAGAAGGCGCAAAGATAATAAGAACGCAAACAACAAATTTATTTTATTAAATTTTTCTTCTTTGCGTCCTCTGCGTCCTTTGCGAGAAACTTTTTTATCTCTCGCAAAGGACGCAAAGAACGCAAAGAACAAGTTTATTTTATTAAATTTTTCTTCTTTGCGTCCTCTGCGTCCTTTGCGAGAAACTCTTTGCGAGAATGTTTTATTGCCGGTAATGTCTAATGCATAACCGCAGATGTACTTGTTTCTGAAAGTTCCCTCAGAATGTAAATCACATCCGGCATGTCACACATTCCGCTATTGTCAATATCTGCAATGGTCGAGCGTTCCGGCGTCTGTCCCGACAGAATTTTCAAGCCAGCAATGACATTCGCAAGAGGGGAAAGCACTTCCTGAATCTCTGCGCCTTGGGCCCACACGGCGCCGACAATTTCGCCGTCATTGCCGTTGCCGGAACGATCCGCAAGCAGGCTGTTTCCGAGTATGGGCCAGTAACCTGCCAATCCTTCCTCAGCGCCTTTCAGTTCGGTATTCATTGCGGATTTGATTTCTTCCTGAGTCCGCACCACGCTCCAGAGCCGCACTTCATCAATCACGCCCTTAAATGCCCGATCTTTTTTGGCGGATTCGCCGATGTAAAGCGCATCTCCGCTGTTGTCCGCAAGGGGTCCCGAGGGCAGACGCTCATTTTGCCGGAGTGTCTGTTCCTGCCCGTTAATATACATCTTCACGCTGCTGATGCCGTCGTAAGTGACGGCAACATGCTGCCATTCATTCAGGTGAATTGAATTTGCAGGCGTATTTGAAGTTGCAAATGTGCCGTCAGCATGTTCCAATCCCACAATCAGACTTTGGTTATTATAAGTTGTGCCGTTGATGTTGTTGATAAAAAAAAGAAATTTTTCTTTATCAACAATTCGCCCGAAGCCCGCATCGCCGTATTCTCCCCAGTCTGAAGGCTTAATCCATGCTTCGATTGTCAGGGGTCCGGTGAGATTCAGACTTTTGCCGTTTCCGCAGTCAACATAATCGTCATTTCCGTCAAATTCCAATGCAAAATTCATCGCGACCGTCACGCTTAC
>JAIFKL010000039.1 GCA_020049595.1 Desulfobacteraceae bacterium | reverse complement strand
TTCTTCGCTTCGCTCAGAATGACATCTCCCCCTCACCTGCTTCTATACCGCTACCCGTTATATTATTGTCAAGTATTTTTTGCCGGTTATCTATATAACTGATTGTTAAACCTACTGAAAATTTAAAATCACATTGTAATCCTTCTCCAACTGCTCTGCTGTCAGCATCAGGATTTCAGCTTTTCGGAGATAGACATTCTCAAGAGGTAAGCCGCTTGAATTGGTTTTCACCTCCGCAATCGCGCCTACTGCGTCCATTCCGTGAATGACCTGCCCGAACACGGTATAAGCCGTATCCAAACCATGCTCGCCGTTGGCGTCTTCCACAATGTAGAACTGCGATCCGCTCGATTTTCTTTCCGGATTGACTTCATCGGCTGTGCGCGCCGCGCCGACCGCGCCGTAAACATGCGTGAGATCATCAGTAATTTCAGCGTTTATCAGATCAGGCGTTCCGGCCCAGTCGTTTCGGGGCATACCGCCCTGAACCACAAAGTCATTAATGACGCGATGAAAAATCGTATTGTCATAAAACCCGGCTTTGACTAATCTCAGGAAATTCGCCTTGTGCAGCGGCGTCTGATTGTAAAGCCACATCACAATGTCTCCGTAATCTGTCTCAAGACTTACAAGCTCGTATCGCATGTATTCATGGCGGATGTAGCGATTTGCCATGAGAGTCGTTCCGGCATTGTTATAAGCCCCGTCGCCGGGAAGAGCGGAATAAACTTCAATGTCCGGCACAGAGACATGGAAGAAATTCACATCCACGCGTCCGCTATGGTCGAACCAGATTTTGACAAACAAATCCGGATTGTTCTCGCTCCCCCACGAGACCGCATCGGGGCTGGCGTAAAAATGTCCCCACAAAACCTGATCCCCGCTTTCGGTGGCACCGCCTCCGCCTTTGTGCCACACGGCTTCAATGGGACTGCCGCCTTCGATGTTAATGACTGCCCCTATTTTCAAGGCATTGACGGTATCATATCCCGAAGGATTTCCATTTGTTGAATCGCCTTCCTGCGGGTTTCCGTCCTCTTCATTTTTTTCCATATAAGTCTGATTGTTCTCATACCACTGCCGAATATATCTAACATCCATCGTAGTCGTTCCGGCTTTGCTTGCAAGACCTTTGTATTCGGAATAGACATCTATATTCGGCACAGAGACATGGAAGAAATTCACATCCAACCTGCCGTTGTGGTCAAGCCATATTTTGACAAACAAATCAGGGTTCTGACTGCTCCCCCAAGAGACATCATCAGGGCTGGCGTAAAAATATCCCCAGATGACCTGATCTCCGGCATTCGTCAAATCTCTGCCGCCTTCCTGCCAGACCGCTTCAATTGCTCCTTTTTCTTCGGTCTGAATGACTGCACGGATTCGCAGATCATTTGTGACCGCATAGCCTGTTTCTGTCTCCTCGGGCGGAGCCTGTTTTTGCCATCGCTGATAGTATGTATTCAAAATTCCGATATATTCTTCCGCAGCTTTCCGGTTGCCTGCGGCAGAAGGATGACTGTCATCTGTGGGATAGGCAGACATATTGCTGTTCACGGTCTGAACATGCTGCACAATACCGTTCCGGCAGCGATGATGATTGCCGCTTTCTTTTCCCGCATCGCTGATACTGCTGGTTCCGCTGTTGCTGGTCAGAACATTGTAAAAATCAAACACGCCGACATTGCTGTAAGGATAATTTTTCAGCCAGTCATTCACGAGCCAGTTATTCAAAGCACGGGCATTTGCGGCGTGCGCGGCGTCGGTGTCGGCGGCAGCCTGAGGCGGCGCTGTGACAACAATGAACAGCTTGTCCTGACGCGTGGCAAAATAACTCAGAATGTCGTTATAAATGCCTTTGGCATTGGCGACAGTCATGTTCTCCGACCATGAGCCTTCGCTGCGGAGTGGATTGCTGCTGCCTGTCGTCGGGTCGCCCGGATTGCCTGAGAGATAGGAATTGGGAAAACAGGACTTGAACATGATAATTTCATTTTCGCCGCCCGGGTCATGAGACATGCGGGAATAAAAATCTCCGCTTTTACTGCTTTCATTGTAAAGCGCGTTCAGATAAAGACTGCTGTCCGATCCCGCAAACCAGTCATACCAATGTCCGATGTCCGTATTATCGCCGATGCTGTTCGGTCCCCAGCCGTAATTCGTGTCGCTGACAAAATAGTTATTGTCTCTCAGAGCCGTGCCGAGACCGCCGTTATCGTCTGTCAGCCAGTTTTCGCCGCAGGAGTGGTGAATAAAAATGAGTTTTACGGGTGAATCCGGGGGCGCAGAATTACATTCAAGCGCGTAGATGCTGCCCGCTGTCAGCAGCATCAGACACATCGTCATAATGATTCCGATAGTTTTTTTACGATTCATTTGCTGATCTCCTTTCTTTTTTTCGCCACGAATGAACACGAATGTCTCACGAATGCGACACAGCTACATTATCATGTCTGACGACCTCCCAAGAGAATACAAGCCGCTACGAGCGATATGTTTGCAGCCGTCAAACATCTTCTCTGGCATTCTCTGTTTCCTTTTCGATTTCCTCTTCGGTAACAGGATATTCCTTTAATCGGGCGTCAATTCTTTTCAAAAATCTGTCCCAGCGCTCGGAAACAACCTCGGACTTGAGAGTTTGAAATATCTTTATTTTATCTTCAATGTCCAATTGATTGACCAATCGGCAAATATCTTCCGGGCTGATTTGCAAACCAAGCATATTCTCCTCCTTTCAGAAACAAATTTTTCAGCCACGAATGAACACAAATGTCTCACGAATGAAGCACGAATTTATAATATTCCTATTCATTCGTGTCGTATTCGTGAGACATTCGTGTTCATTCGTGGCAAAAAGCTGACGCATTAATAAGGCTTCATTCCGATATAATTTCCGGCAGGGTTGTAGTTGCACACCCAGACTTCCTTGCCGCCGCAGCTTGCCATGCCGCAGCCGATCTGTGTAGTGCTGCGCCACACAACCTGCGTATAATGACCGCACACGCCGTTACAGGAATTGCTTTCATAGTCATAGTATGCTTTTTCGCCAGCCCACATATCCACAACTTCCTGAGCAGACATTCCGTATCCTCCTGCCAGATTTTCCCCGTACATGCCGCTTCTTCTGTGTTCAAGACCGCAGCCCTGCGTTTGCAGATTGTCTGCCCATTCCTGTGCATAAGCCGCCACTTCGGAAGACCATGTAACCGCGGCAACGCCGACCTTCTCCCGCCAGTAATTGTGTCTTGCCACAAGATCGCTTATCGCCGCCGCATCAAGATTATTCTCTCCGATGGAGCAATCGCTGCCGCTGCAATCCTGATCTATGCCGTCGCCGCATGTCTCGGTTGCGCCCGGATGAACTGCCGCACTATTGTCGTTGCAATCCCCCTGACTTGCTGTGTATCCGTCTTTGTCATTGTCGTCGCTGCCGGAGCAGGAGAGGTCTTTGCCGCTGCAATCCTGATCTATGCCGTCGCCGCATGTCTCGGCTGCGCCCGGATGAACTGCCGCACTATTGTCGTTGCAATCCCCCTGACTTGACGTGTATCCGTCTTTGTCAGCGTCCGTTTCAGTCGGAGCCTCTACAGTTCTGTTCCATTCAATCATTTTTTCGGAATTCCAGACAGTCAGTCCTTTCCATGCCTGACCGTCATACTGATAAATACCGTCCGCCCCGAAATTTGCTGCTATTTTGTCTCCCCAGACCACTAATTTAGCCGGATTCCATGTTGTCAGTCCTGTCCATGAACTGCCGTTATACAGATAAATTCCTCTTTCGCCGAAATCCGCAATAAGTTTATCTTTCCATATCGCCATATCGTCCGGATTCCAAGCCGCCAAGCCGTTCCACAAGGTGCCGTCGTAAATATAAATACCTTTGTCGCCGAAATCTGCGACTAACTTGTTTCCCCAAGCAATGATGTTTTCCGCATCCCAGTCGAGCAGTCCGTTCCATGAAGCGCCGTCATAGAAATAAATTCCTTTTGTCCCGAAGTCCGCCACAAGACTTTTTGCCACCAGAACGCCGGTTCCGCTTAATGTTATCATCAGTATCGGCGTGTCCGGATCATCCGAGGCAATTCTGAGCGTTGCGCCTTTGCTGCCTGCCGAATCAGGCGAAAATGCCAGCTCAATCGTGGCTGTAGTATATGAAGACAAAATTTGTCCCGAACAGTTATCTTTCTCTATTTTGAATGCGGAAGCATTCGTGCCGGCAATTGAAATTTTTTCTATTTTCAGACTGGCGCCGCCTGAATTTGTAATCGTAACCGTCTGATTTTGGAAAGAGCCGACAATTTTCTCTCCGAAAGAGACGGATTCAGGCAAAGCAGAAATATTCGGCTCGGAGGCTGTCATATTGGCGGCTTCCCATGTTCCAGTCGTTCCGCCGACGATCTGCCAAGTTCCCCTGCATGTCAGATTGTTTGAAAAAGTACCGCTGATAATATAGGAAATGGTGTCGGATGGGATGAGCGGATTGCAGGCAACTGCTTTCGTAAAAGAAAATGTGCGGTCATTTCCCACAGAATACGGACCGACGTGTTTCTGAAGCATTCCCTTTTCTGTGCCGCAGGGCGTAAAACCGATAATCATATTTGTCACACTGTTGTCGGAGACATCGAAACTGACTTCCAATTTCTGAGAGGTTTTTCCCGACCATTGTCCGTCATAGCATCCCGAACACCATTCAGCCGTGCAAGCTTTGCTGATGCAGTCCGAAGACAGCGAGGTTCCGTCAGCGCACATTGTGACGCCGTTGCGGCATACAACACCGCCGTTGGAAGTACAGCATCCGTCACAGTTGCAATGTGAATATGCAGTTCCGTAACTGAGACTGATGACAATACAAGTGACGATAAAGGCAGAAATTTTTTTCAGCATGTTATGTTTCCTCCTTATGATGGTATTTATAATTCTGACTCTCTCGCAAAGGCGCAAAGAGCGCAAAGTCACGGTTTTAAAAACCCTTAGTGTCTGATCTTTTTTTCTTTGCGTTCTTTGCGCCTTTGCGAGAACTTTACCGCTATCGAAGATTTACGATTTCTTCAGGATTCCAGCCGACAATGCCGGTCCATGCGCTTCCGTCATAGAGATAAAGACCTTTATCTCCGAAATCCGCCGTGAGTATATCTCCATATACCACAATATTTTCGGGATTCCAGCCAGTGACGCCTTTCCATGAACTTCCGTCATAGAGATAAAGACCGTTTGCGCCGAAATCCGCCGCAATCATGTCTTCCAATGTAACAATGTTTTCAGGATTCCAGTCTGCAAGCCCTTTCCATGCAACACCGTTATAGGAATAAAGACCGTTTGCGCCGAAATCCGCAAAAATAAGCCCTTCTTCCCATGCGATAATGTTTTCAGGGTTCCAGCCTGTGATGCCTTCCCATGAATCGCCGTCATAGAGATAAAGACCGTTTGCGCCGAAATCCGCTGCAAGCACATCTTCCCATGCAACGATACTTTCAGGATTCCAGCCTGCGATGCCTTGCCATGAATCGCCGTCACAGAGATAAAGACCGTTTGCGCCGAAATCCGCCGCAAGCTTATCTCCATAAGCCGTCATGTTTTCGGGATTCCAGCCTGTGACGCCTTTCCATGAATCGCCGTCATAGAGATAAAGACCGTTTTCACCGAAATCTGCCGCAAGCATATCTCCCCATTTAACAATGTTTTCGGGATTCCAGCCTGTGATACCTTTCCATGAAGCGCCGTCATAGAGATAAAGCCCTTCGTCGCCGAAATCCGCTGCAAGCATATCTCCATATTTAATGACATGTTCCGGGTTCCAGCCCGTGATGCCTTCCCATGAATCGCCGTCATAGAGATAAAGACCGTTTTCACCGAAATCCGCCGCAAGATACTTATCCGAGCCGGAAACTTTTCTCACACCAGTCATTGCATAAGGGTCTGAAATATCTTCATCTGCTTCCCACAGCCAATAACCGGAGGCGGAGTCATCATCAGCTTTGAAAAAATAATACTGATTCAGATCGTCAGACAATATAGATGCGGCAAATCCGCATCCTCCCCCCAATTCCGCAGGAAATTCAGTATAAAAAACCGCTCCTTTTGCGCCCTTCTTATCTTCACTCACTAACAGAATTTTGCCGCTGTCTGAGGCTGTTATTTCTGAATCGAAAGAAATCGTATCTGTAATACTGTTGCCGTCAAGGCTGTAGTTAAATTCCCATGTGGTTCCGGCAAGCGGTTTTATTTTTTCAGGATCACTTGAAGAACAGCTTGCATTGTCTTCTGTTTTTACACCGGTCATCAGATAAGGATCGGATTGTTCCGAATCTGTTTCAGACAGCCAATAACCGGCTGCCTTATTATCGGTCAATTTAAAGAAATAATAATGGTATTGATCGGATACAGTATCAGAAATCAGTACGGCAAATCCGCATCCGCCGCCCAATTCCGAAGGAAGCCCGGTGTACATCAGCCCGCCGTTCAAACCATCCTGATCCTGACATTTCAATATTTCCTTCCCATCCGATGTTACTGTCTGACTCGTGAAAACAATTGTATCCGTATAAGTCCTGCCGTCAACAGCATAAGTGAATTGCCATGTAGTTCCGGCAAAAGGTTCTATTTTCAAAGGATCGCTTGAAGAACAGCTTTCTTCATAAACTGCCGCCGCGTTTGCGGCAAAAAACAGGATAAACAGAATGATTCCAATAAGCTTTTTCATTTTTCTCCTTTTAACCTCTCCCACGGCCCCAATGCCATTAAGTTAAGGGCGGATGCGCCGGCCAGGCTGAAAACAGATGTTCCCTCTCCCCTCCGGGGAGAGGGTACGGGTCCCCCTCACCCCGGAGGGGAGAGGGAGTTTCTTGACTTAATGGCATTGCCCCCCGGACCCTCTCCTTCGGAGAGGGGGCATGGGGGTGAGGTTTGCTGAACGGCATAGCCTCTATTTCATTAAAAATCTATAGGTTCCATTTTTTCAGCATCCCAGCCGACCAAGCCGGTCCATGTCTTGCCGTCATAATTCCAAATACCGCTTGCGCCGAAGTCTGCCGCAAGATTCATTTCCCATATCATCATGCTTTCAGGATTCCAGCCGGACAAGCCGACCCATGTTTCGCCGTTATGCTTCCAAAGACCGTTTGCGCCGAAATCTGCTGCCGCTATTCCGTTCTGAGAGACAATATTTTCAGGATTCCAGTTTGTTGTTCCTGTCCAAGTTCCGTCATAATAAAAAAAGATGCCGTTTGCGCCGAAATCCGCAATCAGCCCGCCTTTATATGCTGCAAAATTTTCAGGATTCCAGTCCGACAGAACAGTCCATGATTTCCCGTCATATTTCCAAAGACCGTTTGCGCCGAAATCAGCGAACACCGTCTCTTCATCAGCCAAAATATTTTCAGGATTCCAAGCGGATAAGCCGAGCCATGTCGCGCCGTCAAAGAGATAAAGACCGTTTGCGCCGAAATCTGCGACCAACATTTCTTTCCAGACAATGACATTTTCAGGATTCCAGCCGGACAGCCCTGAAAATGCGCCGTCATCGTGATAGCAGTACAGCCCGTTTGCGCCGAAATCAATGGCGGCTCTGTTATCGCAGACCGCAATACTTTCCGCATTCCACCCGCATAATCCTTTCCATGATTTTCCGTCAAAAAGATAGAGTCCGTTTGCGCCGAAATCCGCGAACAGACGGGTTCCCCAGCCCACGATATTTTCAGGATTCCAGCCGGTGATGCCCGTCCAGACGCTGCCGTCAAACAGATACACGCCGTTTGCGCCGAAATCCGCGGCAAAGCCTCTTTTGACAAACTCATAAGCACCCATATCGTAACCCGATTTCCGGGGTCTTAAAACCTCCTGAATGTCCGTACTCGCCGCATTTGCCGATGTTCCCGAATCTATGCAGGGAGAAGCGGCTGTGAGATGATAGTCATTCTCGCTGTAAAACATGGGGGCTTTATTGATGTTGCCTGTTCCGGCATAAGCATCCTGAATATCGGAAAAACTGACACTGAGCATGGAACCGTCGCCGTAGTGCAGCTGATTCGGAAGATTTGCCCACACGATGCTGTTTATCACGGTGGCGGCAGAGTTATTATAACATTCGATGCCGCCGCTCTCATCTCCTCCCTGATTGTAAACAATCGTGTTGTTGATAATTCTGGAAGAAGCTTTGTCATAAAGACTGATGCCGCCGCCGATCTCATCTGCGATATTATCTGAAATGACATTGTTGACCACATCGCCGGAAGAAGCAATCAGACAGATGCCGCCGCCCCAGTTTCCGGCTTCATTGCCCGATATGAAATTCCTGCCGATATAAAAAGCAGCAGAATCTGTGAAGAATATGCCGCCGCCGTCATAGCCGGCTTCATTCCCTGAAACGGTATTTCCGGTGATGCTCGCCGAAGAACAGTCTTCAAGGGCGATGCCGCCGCCGTCGCCGCGTGCGTTATTTCTTTCGATATAATTATCCATGATAAAGACTTGGGCATTTGCGCTCTTAATTCCTGCGCCCTTATATGCCTCATTGTTCACAATGGTGTTGCCGATGACATATCCGGAACATTTGAAGTCGTTTCCGCCGAAGAAACTGATGC
This sequence comes from Desulfobacteraceae bacterium, assembly GCA_020049595.1. Lineage (GTDB taxonomy): Bacteria > Desulfobacterota > Desulfobacteria > Desulfobacterales > JAIFKL01 > JAIFKL01. Next base: position 2,759 of record JAIFKL010000039.1, on the reverse strand, counting down.
CCCCGCCGTGCTGGTCAGTATTATTTCCCTGAATGACATTGTTCCTGAGCGTCACATCGGAGTAAACCACAGCAACGCCGCCGCCCCAGTCTCCGGAAGCACTGTTGTTTTTAATCTGATTTTTAACAATGGTCACTGCCGAAGAACTTTCGATGTAAATGCCGCCGCCTGAACCTTTCTCAAAACCGTTTTGAATCACAAACCCGTCAATCACAACATCCTGGACATCTGAGACAGTTACAACAGAGCCGACGCCGCTGCCGTCAATGATTGTCTGATTCAAAACCAGATCGCGTGCGGTGCCGCCGCCCGAAGGATAACCGCCGTAAAGCGTGATGTTTCCGCCGATTGTGATGTTTTCAAAATAAGTTCCGGCAGCCACATGAATCACATCCGCGCCCGGATTGAGGCCTGCCCGCTCAATCGCCACCTGAATCGTTGAGATCGCGTGTCCGGCACCCCAGCCGTCGCCGGGATTGGCGTCATTTCCGCCGCTTTTCTGGACGTAGTAGTTTCCTGCAAAGCCCGATACCGGCAGAAAGATCAGACATGCCGCCAGCATAAGCTGTATGCCGAATTGAATTTTCCTTGCCATCAAATTCCTCCTTTGTTTGTTGTTACGGGTTTAAAATTATTTCAGATTTGACAACTTTTAAAAAATTGTCAAATCTCATAATCAGTTACTTCACCCCGCCGAAGACATATTTGCTCACCAATTCCTCTATATCCAATGCTGATTCAGTATCCACAATTATATCACCGGGCTTGAGCATTTCCTCGGAGCCGCCGGGCATCAGCTTGATATATTTGTCGCCGATCAGCCCCGATGTTTTTACGGAAGCCATCACATCATCGCTCAGGTGAACCTCATTTTGTATCTTAATTTCCACCATTGCCACCTGCTTTTCCAAGTCCAATCTGACAGCGGAAACTTTGCCCACCGTCACGCCCGCGACCTGCACTTCCGCGCCGGCTTTGAGTCCCGCAACCGATTCAAACCGGGCAGTGATGCTGTAATAATTGTCTCCGATCCATTCCATTTTGCCGAATCGCACCGACAGATAGACCACACAGACAATTCCGACCAGCACAAAAAGACCGACCCATATTTCAACAGATGCTTTTTTCATAGCAGTTTCTCCGAAGGGGTTCGAGGTTCGGGGTCAGAGGAGTCCCATCCCCCCCGAACCTCTTACCTCTTACCTCTCACCTAATCTTAAAATTATAGTTCATATTTGCGGTTGATTCCGCCTGCGCCAGCACGTCTTCCATGAGGCTGTCTTTTGTGGCTTCGGCAATGCCGGCGCTGATGGAAAAATAAAATGCCTGCGCTGATTTCAGCTTTTCCTCATTTTCCGTTCCCATCTTGAAAGCCAGTTTGCTTCGGACATACCGAGCCTGCTCTATATCGGTATTGGGAAGAATCACCATAATCTTGTTCATTCCGTGACGGGAGCAGATGTCGGTGATCCGCAGGTGATGCCGCACCCGGTCCGCAAAGTTTTTGAGCGCCGCCTGCGTTGCCTCATAACCGGCTTTATGATTGACTTCATCAATGTTTTGAATCGTCAGAAGAATGAGGGAAAACACATTTTCATGACGGCGCATCCGCGCCATTTCTTCCATGAACCGCTTTTCACCCTGAGACGAGGGCATCATGCCGGTCAGGCTGTCGTGGCGGCTTTCCATGCCCTGAATAAACCACTTCACCAGCGGATTGGAAGCTTTCTGTATTTCTTCAGGCGTGCCTTCAAAAAGAATCTGCCCTTCATTCAGCATTACCACGCGCTGGGAAATATAAAAAACATCAGGAATTTCATGGCTGACCACCACACCGGTAAATCCGAATTTTTTCTGATAATCCGAAATCATGCTGTGAACGGCATTTTTGCGGATAGGATCCAGTCCGGTGGTGGGTTCGTCAAACAGAACGATTTCCGGGTCTGTTATCAAGGCTCTTGCCAGCGCGACCCGCTTTTTCATTCCGCCGGAAAGCTGGGAAGGATACTTGTCGTTGATTTCGTGCAGATCAAGCTGCACCATTTTTTCATCCACTTTTTTGCGGATTTCGGCTTTGGGCAAGGCTGTTTTTTCTTTCAGCGGGAGGGCGATGTTTTCAAAGACCGTCATGGAATCAAAAAGTGCGGTTCCCTGAAACATATAGCTGAATCTCCGTTTCATTGCCTTTTTTTCAGACTTTTTCATATTTGAAACCGGATGCCCTTCAAACAGGATCATTCCTGAATCCGGTTCGATCAGACCGATAATATGCTTGAGCAGAACGCTTTTTCCGCCCCCGCTTTTGCCGATAACAGTGGTGATTTCGCCTTTGTAAATGCAGAAATCAACGCCGTTCAGGACATGATTCGTCCCGAAGGTTTTGAAAACATTTTTGAATTGGATAAGAGGCTGATTGTCCATAGCATATAATTTTACTTTAAAAACAAAAACTCAGCGTACTTTGCGCCCTTTGCGAGAACCTTTTTTAAAGCAGAAACGATGTCGGCACATTTTTATTTCTCGCAAAGACTCAGAGACCGCAAAGAAAAAAACAAAAACTCAGCTTACTTTGCGCCCTTTGCGAGAACCTTTTTTAAAACAGAAACGATGTCGGCACATTTTTATTTCTCGCAAAGGCGCATCTGTTTTTAGCCTGGGCCGCAAAGAAAAAAACAAAAACTCAGCGTACTTTGCGCCCTTTGCGAGAACCTTTTTTAAAGCAGAAACGATGTCGGCACATTTTTATTTCTCGCAAAGAC
>JAIFKL010000108.1 GCA_020049595.1 Desulfobacteraceae bacterium | reverse complement strand
GACATTACCGAACAGGCTGTCATTTCTGCCTGTCCGCTGTATCATCCCGCAGACGTGAATAAAGATTTCGTCATTTCAATGGACGAAATGACGGCTTACGGCGCGGCATGGAAAAAAGGAACGCCGTGGAGCATCGAGCCCGCTGTCATTCCGCTGGATTATGCCATCCGTGCTGCTGCGATATGGAAAAAAGGCGGAAAATATAAAACTGATTTCACTGCGGGAACTTATCCGCTGTGCTGGGTGTCTGTCTCAAAACGGTCTGCAAGAACGGATCGTGACGGGGCATCTTCGGCGGTAAGGGATTTGCCTGAAGTTTACAAGGCAGGTCAGGCGTTTGAGGTGTCTGTCGAAGTGACGCCCGACGCCGGCGTGGACGCCTACGGAATTGAGGATCAGATACCCCCGGGCTGGACAGCTTCGGGGATGAATGAGGGCGGCGCGCCGGAAGGTCTCAAAGTGAAATTCGGGCTTTTTACGGATAACCGCCCGAGAACACTGACCTATCAGGTTACGCCGCCTGCCGACGCGAAAGGCGCATACACATTCAAGGGAAACGCTTCGTTTGACGGCACCGACAGCCCGCCGATCACCGGCGACAGCATCGTAAAAGACACCAAATCCGGCGATCTGAACGGCGATCTTGAAGCGGATATGGCGGATGCGGTCATCGCATTGCAGATCGCCGTATCAAAACAGCCCCCGCCCGCTGTTTCCCTTTCCGGCGATGTGAACAGTGACGGAAAAATCGGCACGGAAGAAGCGGCGTTTGCCCTGAAGGAAGCCGCAGAAGCGAGATAAACCCTCTTTTCCCCTTCTGATTCCCCCTTCCCTTCGGGAAGGGGGCAGGGGGTTAGGTCATGAAATGACAATAGGTGGAACATCTACAAGGATTGTGTGTAAGCAAGGATTGCGAGGCGGTCCCGAAATCCCTGCTTATACCAATTCGCTTTCAAAGATCGGTCTTCAGACCGTAAAGCGATTTTTCAAATCGCTTAAACCGCTTGAAAAGCGGTTTTACTGAAAACACAGTTTCTGACAGCGAATTGGTATTACACACAATCCTTGTAGATACACACGCAATCCTTTCAGACCGTCATTCCATTTACATCTGTTATCAGCGATTTTGCCAGCGACAAAGCTTCTTCCCGGTCTTTCACCCTGTTTGTGTCCTGCGCCTCTCTGATTTCCCGGAGCATCCGCCCCATTTCCGGCCCCGGCGACATGCCCAGCTCAATCAGGTCTTTTCCCGTAACAAAATTCGGAGCTTCCAACTGCTTCTTCGTATTTTCATAATATTCCATGACGGTTGCTTTTGCCCACTCAAGATATGCCTCTCTTTCCCGCACATCCGAATCAGGTCCGAGCGTGCTGCTGATGTCTGCCATGCCGTGAATGATGAGCGGAATCACATCATCGCCCATATTGCGGAACAGCCGCATCCGCGTGGCAGGTCTCACGTCAGGATGCGAGAGATTGAGAATATGCAGATGCTCCGCGACAAGCCCCTGAATAAATGCCTGATCCTTGCCGGACATCCGCAGACGCTGTGCAATGCCGGACACAATTTCCGCGCCGATTTTGTCATGCCCGTAAAATGTAATCCTGCCCGTCTCATTTTCCACCGCACGGGTGCCGGGCTTGCCCGCATCGTGAATCATTGCCGTCAGCTTCAGCAGAGACAGGCGATTGTCATCTTTTTTCAGATTTTCCGAAATCTTATCAGACGCCTGAGCAAAAAAATCTTCAAGATGCGTGAGAATATATTCGCAATTTTCCAGCACCAATAAGGAGTGATTCCAGACATCTAAATGATGGTGGGAATTTTGCGTGCAGCCTTTCATGGCAATGATTTCCGGGAAGATAAGGCTCAGAATGCCGAGACTGTCCATCATGCGGACAAAGACGCCGGTGTTTTCCACGGCGAAAATTTTGAGCAGTTCCGCGAGAATCCGCTCAAACGCCGTGTTTTTCAGCAGTTGTGCATGAGATTTCATCATTGCCAGCGTGTTTTCTTCAATCGTAAATCCGAGTTCCGCGGCAAAGCGCAGCGCCCGCAGTATCCGCAAAGGGTCGGAGACAAAAGCATCGGGACCCGCCGCCCGGATGAGACATTTCGCCAGATCGCCGCGTCCGTTCAGAGGGTCTGTGATTTCGCCCGATGCGCCCCCGGGTCCGACACGGAGCGCAATAGCGTTGACGGTAAAATCCCGGCGTTCCAGATCGTCAAAAACCGTGTCCCCCCGCATGGAAGCAATGTCAATAAACGATTCCATATACTGACGGTCTATCACACGGTAGCAAGGCTCATCGGCTTTTTTCTCAAAAGGCACGACAACAGCATCGCGTGTGGCGGCAAGCCTTTTGGCAAAACTTTCCGCGTCCCGGCACATCAGATCAATGTCTCTCGGGGTCCGGGAAAGCAGCATATCGCGAACCACGCCCCCGACCAGATACAGTTCGGGCAAATCGCCGTCCAAACGCGAGAGCCATTCTTTAAGTATTTTTTCTGTGCTTGCAGCCATTGTATTCCCTATATTTTTGCCACGAATGGACACGAATTTTCTGCACGAATAAAACACGAATTAAATTAGGAGTTACTCAGTCGGATTTTTTTTTATCTGAAAAATAAACCGCAAAGGGCGCGAAGGTCTCCGCAAAGTTCCGCAAAGTTTTGAAATACATCTTTGCGTAACTTTGCGGTTAAAAAAGCGGTTAAAAAAAAGACCGCAAAGGGCGCGAAGGTCTTCGCAAAGGCCGCAAAGTTTTAAAATATATTTCAGACCGTACAGCGATTTTTCAAATCGCTGAAACCGCTTGAAAAGCGGTTTTACGGAGAACAGGGTTTTTGATAGCGGATTGGTATTACATATCTTTGCGTAACTTTGCGGTTTACTTTGCGATCTTTGCGGTTAAAAAAAAGCAGGATTCAACTGCATAATTCCTATAAATAATAAAAAAATATTCGTGCGTGTTATTCGTGCAAAAATTCGTGTCCATTCGTGGCAAAAAACATCCCGCATTACTTCCGTTTTTCAAGAATGAACTCGCCGATCTTTTCCGCTGATTTGCCGAACAACTCAGATATTTCAACTGATTCAAGATAATGATCTTCCCACACCGCACTTTCCTGCACAATGTTCTTGATGCGCTCATATTTGCCGCCGAGGGCTTTTATTTTCATGGGAAGCGCAACATTTTCCTTAAAGGTGATATTCAGCAGGAGCAGATATTCAATCATATTCGACGGCGAAGCAGAAATAATCGGAATCACCACGATGCTGCGGTCGTCTTTCCGCCCCTTGCCGATATAGACATTTCCTTCCCGCACGATGATCCGCTTGGTTCCTTTAAGGATATTGTCTTTTTCCACACGGGAAGAAATGGAAAGTGAAGACCCTTCCTTCTTTATCACCTCAATGGTGCTTTTCTCCGTGGGTTCGCCGAGAAGATTCAGCTTGGCGGTTCTGTAAAGCGTCGCGCCTTTTATGCCTGAAATAATTGCCTGCAAATTTTTCAGCACAAGAATATTGCTCGCGGTCAACTGAGAGACCTTGAAGTCATGAGATGTCAGCGCGTCAAAAAATACGCCTTCGGTTTTCTCGCTGATGCGGCTGGTCCCGACCGTCACGGTCTTTGCCTGATGCTTGATCGCATCCACGGGCCTCGCCATCATGTTAATCAGCTTTCCCAGACAGCCCATCAGCGTGTCGAGCATGTTCATTGCCGTGCCTTTGACGCTGAAATCGAGTTCAAAATCCGAGACCGGCAGCCGTCCTGAAAGATATTTCAGCAGCAGCGTCAAATCCGAATACAGCCCCATGGTGTTGGGCAGACGGTTTTCCGCTTTCTTTTTCCTGAAGGCATTGTAAAAACGGGCGATTTTTTCCCTGAAGTCTTTCTCAAGAATCAGTTCATACACATCCATTCCCTTTTCCGCATACTGTTCTATATCTGCCTGAATTTCTTCACGGAATTTGAAAAAGAAACGGGAGCCTTCATTGATGGCAAGCGCGGCGTAATATCCCCAGATATGCCCCACCAGCGTGTTGACAATCGGCGCAAAATGCTCCGCGACTAACGGCACATGAAAAACATCTTCACAGTAGGTGTCAAAGCGGCTTTCGCCCATGTCCGCAATGACCACCGGCAGGGCTTTATGCGCGTGAAAGATTGCCGTATCCTTGATGATGTCGCCGATCACCGTGTCCCGCGTCCCCGCCGCGCAGACAATAATCAGCGGCTCCGAGGAAAGATCAATGTGCTTTTTGTCTTCCACGAAATCGGAGGAAATGGTCTTGTAGCAAAGTTCGCTGAGTTTGATGCGGATTTCATCCGCGGCAGTCTTGTTGGGACCGCTGCCCACCACTGCCCAGTAGGTCCGGGTTACGGCAATTCTGCGGGCGGATTCCTCGATCTGCTCCCGCATGGCAAGAATTTTACGCATATAATCCGGGAGTTTCTGCATCTGCCGGATTTCTTCTGTGATGAACGCGTCGTTTCTTGCGCCTTTCAGGCTTGCCATGAAAAGCCCCAGAATCGCGCCGGCGACAATCTGAGAATAAAATGCCTTGGTGGAGGCAACCGACATTTCAATGTCTCTGCCGCTGCTGGTGTACATCACGCCGCCGACTTTGAAGGTAATGTCCGAATCTCTGCGGTTGACAATCGCGAGCGTATGCGCGCCCCGCTCTTTTGCCATCACCACCGCGCGGTTGGTGTCTGCGGTGGTGCCGGACTGCGTGATGGCAACCACAAGCGTGTCATCCATGCTGCGGTGGTCGTCAAGCTTGAATCCGCTCATGGGTCATTCATGTAGTAAGTCAGAATATCCGCACATGCCTGAGCCGCAACGCCGGCAGTTCCCTGTCCCACAAAAAAGATTTGCCGGATGCTGCCCTGAGTCAAAGCTTTTCTCAGCGATTCGGGAACGACTTTTTCATCCAGCGTGATGGCATAATGCTGATCATGGTCCGGTTTGACTTTCCACCGGTTCTGAATCGTGCGCTCTACGGAAACCGGCGATTCCGAGATTTCCTTGAGAAAATAATGAGGAAAAGTCTGACGGTCTATGTCTCTGGATGTGATTTCCGTGCGCCTGATGTCTTTTTCACTGAGTGCGATGGGCGTTCCGTCATAAAACATTGCCCGGATTCCGTCCAATCCGCCTTGGGAATCCTGATTCAGAATAAAAATCTGCCCCTGAGTTTTGCCGTTTCTGCCTTCGATGATTTTCTCGCCTTCAGCTTTGAGATAAGAAGAGGTTTCTTCAATAAAGCCGTAAACTTCGGAAGCAGGCATGTAGTGATTTTCGGCAATGCCCACAAATACTGCCTGACCGCTGCCTTTCTGTGCGAGAAAAAGCTTGCCCGGGGCAAGGTCCGTGTGCATGGAAATCGCGTGTGATCCCCGGAAATCATTCATTGCAAGGCGGAAAGCTTCTTCCACACTGTTGCCCTGACGGATATATTTTTCGATCTGCAAGGGAATGATTTTCGTGTCGGTTGTGATCTCTTTGGGGATCATGCCGCCGTCACGTTCATAAGCTTCTTTCAGTTCCAGATAGTTGTCAATATCTCCGTTCAGACAGACATGAATGATGGGAGATTGACGGTCGGCAACAGGTTCGGCACCGACGGTTTTGTTGTCAACCGGATGACAGTTCGGCTCCGTGATCGCACCCACCGATGCCCAGCGGGTATGAGATAAAACCGTATGATATTTATATGGAAAAGTAATCAGAATTTGAAGCAGCACATCGTGCCTGATCTGCCGGCGCAGGAAAGCCACATTGTCGCCGAGACTGCCGATTTCCGCAGCCGTCTTGTAAACAAAAGTCATCGAGGTGTTGTTGACACTGATGCTCATATTGCCCAGCACATCTTTTCCTGTCCGCGACTCAAACTGCTTAAAAAGATTTGCATTTTCAAGACGCTGTTTGAATGTCTCCACGGCTTCACGAGACAGCACAAACATCAGAGAAATGCCTGCCGAATCCCGCCCTCTGACTTCAAGACGGTCTATGCTGTTCAGCACCGCGTTGACTTTTCTGAAGACATTTACAGCAGAGGAAGGGGGCGGATTTCCGTCTGTATCCGCAGTATCCGTAAACAGTTCACGGACTTTTCTGACATTCTCCAGAACTTCTTTATCAAGACACCATGCAATATCTTTCAATTCTTCAATATGCTTTGATATAACATCCACTTCTCCGGCATGGAGATGGCCGGCATGAACTGACAGCAGTTTTGCTTCTGTGTCAATGATGCCCGAAAGCTGCGCGCCGAGATTTACCAGTTCGTTTCGGATGTCTTTATTCTTAAAGATTTCAGCGAATGCCGTATCCTGTTTCAATGCCCTGATTTTCTGATAAAAGGCATCCAGATGCGGGGTGCCGCCCAGATAACTGTTTTCAAAAGAAATATTGCTGTTTCTGCAAGCCGTGAAACCATGGTCCCGAATCACTGCCGCCATGTCGTTCAAGGCTTTGATATGAAAATGATTGTCTGTGTTTTTCTTATTTTTTACGGAGACGATACCTGTCAGTCCGCACATATTGAATGCCCCCTTTTACAGTAGGTTAGCCACGAATGAACACAAATTGCTGCACAAATAAAAAACACGAATTTTTTTATGATGTATATTGAATTGAAATAGAAAAATCAGGAATTCATTCGTGTTTTATTTGTGTAAAAATTCGTGTTCATTCGTGGCTAAAAATATTAAATGAACAATATATAGTAATCCAATTCTGATTTTTTACGGCATATTTTTTGCATATACGCCGTATTCCGCTTTCGGATTTCTGTCTGTGTATGTCTGTGTGCGTCTGCGGCAAAAAAA